>NZ_JAVAMR010000010.1:0-101298 GCF_030731025.1 Microbulbifer sp. 2205BS26-8
ATCCTCTACTTCACCAAGCTGCACGGGGGCTTCTGCAACGGTAGTAACAGGACAGCGCTGTTCAGCTGCGTATGAAGAGTTGGATGCAGCTTAAACTGACTGGAAAAGCTGTCTTGCCAATGGGGTCCACTTAACTGGTTCAATATCCTGTACGCATTGTATGCGCGAATAGTCACTGTGCCCTGGGCGTAGTAACTGTGGTTATTGGCCCTTAAGTAGGTAAAAGGGTGAGATGAATGGAGAAGTCTGTTGATCTGCCACAGAGTCTACCTGTTTCCTGATCTGCGTCAGTACCCGGTATTATTCCTTTCTTTAAGGTCCCCTGCAGCTCGGCGGCTGCAACCGAAGGCGCCAGTGTGGAAAATGGTTTGGCGGTGGGCTTGTCGCCAGGGGGCAGAAATGTTGCAAGCAGATGTGGCAATTGTTGGGGCCGGGCCTGCGGGGCTGGCGTTGGCGGTGGCGCTGGCCAGGCGGAATTGCCGGGTAGTATTGCTGGAGCGCCAGAGCGAGCAGCATGTGCTCAGTCCCGGTGATGACGGGAGAGAGATTGCACTCACCCATAAGTCTGTGCGGATATTGGAGAGTCTGGGGGCCTGGCAGCGGCTGCGCGACGATGAGATCGGCATACTGCAATCCGCACAGGTTGTGGACGGATACGCCCCGGCCAGTTTGAATTTTGAGACCCGCGGCTGCGGGCCCCTTGGATTTATTGTCTCTAATGCAACTCTGCGCCGGGTACTCTGTGAGGTGGCACGGGAGCACAGTAATATCCAGCTCCAC
Organism: Microbulbifer sp. 2205BS26-8; assembly: GCF_030731025.1. Taxonomy (NCBI): domain Bacteria; kingdom Pseudomonadati; phylum Pseudomonadota; class Gammaproteobacteria; order Cellvibrionales; family Microbulbiferaceae; genus Microbulbifer; species Microbulbifer sp. 2205BS26-8. The sequence goes on from NZ_JAVAMR010000010.1 coordinate 781, forward strand.
AGCGGCTGTACGGTAACTGGTACCAGGCAGGAATCGGACCGGCGTGTGGTGTGTTGTGGGGAGGGCGAAAGTATTACTGCGGGACTGGTGGTGGCGGCGGACAGCCGTTATTCCGAGGTGCGGCGAATGGCCGGTATCGGTGCAGATATGCGCGACTTTGGTCGCGTGGCGATTGTGGGGCAGGTGCGCACTGAGCGGGCGCACGATGGTATCGCACGGGAATGTTTTCGCTATGGTTCTACCCTGGCGCTGCTGCCCTTGGCGGAGAGTCACACCGCCTCGGCAGTGGTGACCGTGCCTGCCAGTTGCGCTGAGACGATTATGCAGTTGAGTGATACAGCGTTTGCCGCCCGGGTGCAGGCGGAGAGTGTTTCGCAGCTCGGCGGAATCGAAGCCTGCGGCCAGCGTTACAGCTATCCACTGGTTGCCGTGTATGCACACCGGTTCCATGCCGAGCGCTTTGCCCTGGTGGGGGACGCCGCCGTGGGTATGCACCCGGTGACGGCGCACGGCTTTAATCTCGGGCTTGCCGGTGCGGACACCCTGGCGCGGCAGTTGCAAGGAGTTGCGCGCCTGTACCAGCCCGCGCGGCTCGGTCGCGCACTGTCTCGCTATCAATTCCAGCACCGCTTGGAGTCCCGCCCGATTTACTCAGGAACCAATCGGGTGGTGGACCTGTTTACCAATGATCGCCTGCCCGCAAAATTGCTGCGTAAGGCAGTGCTGCGTGTGAGTAATCACTTCCCACCAATTCGCCGGGCTATTGTGCATCAGCTGACGCGCTAAAAAGGACGTTGACGGAAAGGCTGTATCAGGTCTGCAGGTTTTCAGAAAGCTAAAAAGGCAGTAGCCGGCAGCGGCGGGATCGGCCCTGCGCGAGCCGGTGTGATGATGGCTCGGTGTGGGTAGCCAGCGGTGGAGAAGGGCCCCTTGCGGGAATTTCTTCCTTTTCTATACTGATCTGCGGAATAGGGAAAGTGGCTTCCCGGCCAGAGTAAAAACAAATGCCAATTACGGCTTGACTCACTTGGGCCGCAGCCCTAGAATTCGCAGCCTCTTGAGTGGTTGGGTCAGCCCCGCCGCAGGGAAACCAAGATTGCCAGGCTTTGTTTCCTGGAGTTGTTGCGGGGTGGAGCAGCCTGGTAGCTCGTCGGGCTCATAACCCGAAGGTCGTAGGTTCAAATCCTGCCCCCGCTACCAATTTCTTCTTGATACAATGGCTTTGAATGCGCATGTATTGTTGCGGGGTGGAGCAGCCTGGTAGCTCGTCGGGCTCATAACCCGAAGGTCGTAGGTTCAAATCCTGCCCCCGCTACCATCTCGCCTGATACAAAGGCTGTTAATGCGTATTCGTTGTTGCGGGGTGGAGCAGCCTGGTAGCTCGTCGGGCTCATAACCCGAAGGTCGTAGGTTCAAATCCTGCCCCCGCTACCAAATTTGCATTCGCGTATACTGACTGCGCGAATGTGCGGTCAAAGCCCCGTCAGGGGCTTTTTCGTATCTGCAAAGAAAATTGCAGAGGTTTTCGAAGTGGGCCGTAGGCCCATTTTTTGTATGTGGTGACGTGGATGGCGGGCAAGCGCGAATTGCTGGAAGACCTTTTGGCGCCGGTGGTGGCATCGCTGGGGTGTGAGCTTTGGGGTATTGAATACCAGACCCATGGACGAAATGCACTGTTGCGTATCTATATCGACTCTGAAAACGGCATTGCCGTGGAAGACTGCGAAAAAGTAAGCCGCCAGGCCAGTGCAGTGCTGGATGTGGAAGACCCTATCAGCGGTCGGTATACGCTTGAGGTCTCTTCGCCGGGACTCGACCGTCCCCTGTATACCCTGGAGCAGTATGCGCGTTTTGCCGGCGCCCAGATCGAGGTCCGCCTGCGATTGCCCCTGGCTGGCCAGCGCAAATGGCGCGGTCTGCTGGCCGGTATAGAGGGAGATGAAGTGGTGCTGCGTGTGGACAGCGAAAATGAGTATCTGCTGCCAATCGACAGTATCGAAAAGGCAAATATTATTCCCCAATTTACCAAGTAACCTGTTAGGCGCCTGAACTCAGGCGATTTTGAGGCACAGTTACATGAACAAAGAGATCTTGCTGGTAGCCGAGGCGGTATCCAACGAGAAGGGCGTTGACCAGGAGATTATATTCCAGGCCATCGAAGCGGCACTGGCAACGGCCACCAAGAAACGCTACGACGAAGATTCAACCATTGAGGTGATCATTGACCGCCGATCCGGCGACTACGAAACGTTCCGCAGTTGGGAAGTCGTGGATGACGATACCCTGGCCGAACTGGGTACCCAGTTCACCCTGGAAGAAGCCCACGAGAAAGATCCGCAACTGGGCGCCGGCGATTGTTATCGCGAGCAGGTGGAAAATGTAGAGTTCGGCCGTATCGCCGCACAGACTGCCAAGCAGGTGATTGTGCAGAAAGTGCGCGAAGCCGAGCGCGCCAAGGTTGTGGATGAGTACCGCGACCGCGTTGGCGAAATGGTGAGCGGCACTGTCAAGAAAGTAACGCGTGATTTTATTGCCGTGGATCTCGGCAATAACGCCGAGGCGCGCCTGCCACGGGACCAACTGGTCGGCCGTGAGATCTTCCGTTTGGGAGACCGGGTGCGTGCCATTTTGCTGGAAATCCAGCCGGAAGCCCGCGGCCCGCAGCTGGTGCTGAGCCGCTCCTGCCCGGAGATGATTATCGAGCTGTTTCGCATCGAAGTGCCGGAAATTGCTGAGCAGGTGATCGAGATCAAAGGTGCAGCCCGCGATCCGGGCCTGCGCGCGAAGATTGCAGTGACCACCAACGATGGCCGTATCGATCCGGTGGGCGCCTGTGTGGGTATGCGCGGTGCACGTGTACAGGCGGTATCCAATGAGCTGTCCGGTGAACGGGTGGACATCGTGCTTTGGGATGAGAACCCGGCCCAGTTTGTCATCAATGCCATGGCGCCGGCGGAGATTGAATCCATTGTGGTCGACGAAGACACCAGCGCCATGGATGTGGCGGTGGCCGAGGAAAACCTCGCCATGGCCATTGGCCGCAGTGGCCAGAATGTGCGCCTCGCCTCTGAGCTGACCCAGTGGCAGATCAATGTCATGAGTTCCGATGAGTGGCAAAGTAAGCAGAAAGCGGAATCCAGCTCCATCATGCAGGTGTTTATCGATCGCCTGGATATCGATGAAGATGTGGCCACGGTACTGGTGGATGAGGGTTTTACTTCCCTCGAAGAGGTGGCCTATGTGCCTATCGAGGAGATGCTCGAGATCGAAGGCTTCGATGAAGACATCGCCGAAGAGCTACGCGCCCGTGCCAAGGACTCCCTGTTGACCCAGGCGCTGGCCTCCGAGGAGAAGCTGGACGCTTCCGAGCCCCAGGAAGACCTGCTCACGATGGAAGGTATGGAGCGTCACCTGGCCTTTCAACTGGCGAGCCGCGGCATCGCCACTATGGAAGACCTGGCGGAACAGGCGGTGGACGACCTGCTCGATATCGACGGTCTCGACCAGGAGCGCGCTGCGGCGCTGATTATGAAAGCGCGTGAGCCCTGGTTTGCCGATGACAGCGGTGAGCAAACCTAGGTGCACAGGCACAAGACAGACAAATAAGTACCCCCTCCGACCAAGTGACTTTTAGGAGAGAGAATGGCCCAAGTAACAGTTAGCGAACTCGCCAAATCGGTAGGTGCCACCGAAGACCGTCTGCTCAAGCAGATGAAGGAAGCGGGTTTGTCTCACACCTCTGCGAGCGCGGTGGTGTCAGATGAGGAAAAGCAGGTCCTGCTCAACTTCCTGAAAAGCAGTCACGGGGAGCAGGGTGCCAGCCCGCGCAAGATCACCCTGAAGCGCAAGACCACCACGACGCTGAAAACCGGCTCCGGCACCGGCCGCAAGACTGTGAATGTGGAAGTGCGCAAAAAGCGCACCTATGTAAAGCGTCCCCAGGCCGATCTTGCCGCGGAAGCCGGCGAGAGCAGCGCTGCCAAAGCGGAGCGGGAGGCCCAAGCAATCGAGCAGGAGCGACTGCGCGCCGAGGCGGAAGCGGAAGCTGCCCGCCTTGCGGAGGAAGCACAGCGCAAAGCCGAGGCGGAAGCCAAAGCCGAAGCTGAAGCTAAGGTCGCCGAGCAGGCGGAAATTTCGCAAGACACAATAGAGGACAACACTGCACAAAGTGTGGTGAAACAAGCGGAGCCCGCGGCACCGGTTCGCTCCAGCTATGTGGATGATATCGAAGCCATGCGCATCGCCGCGATGGAACGCCGCAAGCAGCAGGCCAAGCAGGAAAAGCTGGAACTCGATGAGAAAAAAGCGAAAGTAGAGGCTGAGCGGCAGCGCACCGCACAGAAAAAAGCGGAGACCGCCACCAAGGCCAAATCCGCGAAAACCGATGAGGTGAAGCCGTCCCTGCGCCGCAAGCTGGAGGCTGTGCCGAGCGATGACGATCGCACTGAGGAGCAACCGCGCAAGCGTCGAGGTCGCCGTTCCAAGTCCGGTCCGAAGAAATCCAGCAAGACCGCTCTGTACGAGCAGGCGCTGGAAGTGTTTGAAGAGGATGAAGCGGAGAAGCGCAGTACGCGCTCCCTGTCCCGACCCACCCTGACCATTAAACCCACCCACGGCTTTAAAAGGCCCACGGCGAAGCAGGTATACGAAGTGCAGCTGGGCGAAACCATCACCGTTGGTGAACTGGCCAAACAGATGAATGTGAAGGCCGGTGAGTTGATCAAGCGCCTGATGAAAATGGGCGAAATGGCCACCATCAACCAGAGCCTGGATCGCGAAACCGCGCAGCTGATTGCCGAGGAAATGGGGCATGCAGTGGTCATGCGCTCCGAGAGTGAACTGGAAGAGCGCCTGGTGGCAGAGTCCCAGGCCCAGGAGGGCACTGAGGTTGCACGAGCACCAGTGGTTACCGTCATGGGGCATGTAGACCACGGTAAAACCTCCCTGCTCGACTACATTCGCAAAACCAAAGTGGCCTCCGGTGAAGCCGGCGGGATCACCCAGCACATCGGCGCTTACCGTGTGAAAACCAACCAGGGCGAGATCGCTTTTCTGGATACCCCGGGACACGCCGCCTTTACCGCCATGCGCGCCCGCGGCGCCCAGGCTACCGATGTGGTGATCCTGGTGGTTGCCGCCGATGACGGTGTCATGCCGCAGACAGAGGAAGCGGTGAATCACGCCCGCGCTGCCGGTGTACCGCTGGTGGTGGCGATCAACAAGTGTGATAAGGAAGCGGCCGATCCGGACCGCGTAAAGAATGAACTGGCTGCAAAGGATGTGATCCCGGAAGACTGGGGGGGCGATACCCAGTTTATCAATGTCTCCGCGCACACGGGCCAGGGCATCGATGACTTGTTGGAGGCTGTCTCCCTGCAAGCGGAGATTCTGGAGTTGAAAGCCAGGATCAATGTGCCGGCCACCGGTGTTGTGGTGGAATCCCGCCTGGAAAAGGGCCGCGGCGTGGTTGCTACCCTGTTGGTGCAAAACGGCGAGCTGAAGCGCGGCGATATCATTTTGGCAGGCCAGAGCTACGGGCGCGTGCGCGCCATGACCAATGAGCACGGCAAGCAGGTGAAGGAAGCGGGCCCCTCCACCCCGGTGGAACTGCTGGGCCTGGATTCAGCCCCAAATGCCGGAGACGAATTCCTGGTCGTGGCGGATGAGCGCAAGGCCCGCGAAGTGGCCGAACAACGTGCGCACAAAGAGCGCCGGGAGCGTATGCAGCGCCAGCAGACCGCCAAGCTGGAAAACATGTTTGCGAATATGGAAGCCGGTGAGAAGAAGGTATTGCCGGTTGTGATCAAAACCGATGTGCGCGGCTCTCTCGAGGCGATTCTGGGCGCATTGGCGGATATCGGCAACGAAGAAGTGTCTGTCAATGTGGTGTCCAGTGGGGTCGGGGGTATTGCCGAGAACGATATCAATTTGGCCCTGACATCCGGCGCTATCGTACTGGGCTTCAATACCCGTGCCGATGTTGCCGCGCGCAAAGTGGCCGAGACTGAAGGGGTGGAGATTCGCTATTACAGCGTGATTTACAACCTGCTCGACGAAGTGAAGCAGGCCCTGTCCGGTATGCTGGAGCCCGAGGTGCGCGAAGAGATCGTGGGGATTGCCGAGGTGCGCGATGTGTTCCGCTCGCCGAAGTTCGGCGCCATTGCCGGCTGTATGGTCACCGAGGGTACCGTATACCGCAACAAACCGATCCGCGTACTGCGGGATAACATTGTTATCTACCAGGGTGAACTGGAGTCCCTGCGCCGCTTCAAGGACGACGTGCAGGAAGTGCGCAACGGCATGGAGTGTGGTATCGGGGTGAAGGACTACAACGACGTAAAGTCCGGCGACCAGATTGAAGTTTACGATATCATTAAAGTTGCCCGCGAACTGTAATACTCGCCGCCCGGATGAGATGAATCGCAAACCCGCCCGGCCACTGCCGGGCGGGTTTTCCTGTCTTTAAACCGCCATCCCCTATAGGTACAAAATGGCAAGAGAATTTCACCGTGCAGATCGCGTTGCCGATGCCATGCGCCGCGAGCTGGCCCAGCTGATTCAGCAGGAAGTGCGCGACCCGCGCCTGGGTATGGTCAATATCAACGACGTTGCAGTCAGTCGCGACCTGACTGTTGCCAAGGTCTTTGTCACATTTGTGGGCGAGGATGATCCCAGCCAGATCAACACCTCGATGAAGGTGTTGAACAAGGCTGCGGGTTTCCTGCGCAGACTGCTGGCGCACGCGATCCAGATGCGGGCTATTCCGCGTCTGCAATTCCACTACGATGAAACCTCTGTGCGCGGACAGGAACTTTCCACATTAATTGATAAAGCGGTGCTGGCCGATCGCAAACACCGCGACGACAATAGCGACGCTGGTGAAGATTGACGATGGGCCGCAGACCGAAATGGGGCCGGCCGGTACACGGCGTGCTGTTATTGAACAAGCCCGCCGGCATCACCGCCAGTCATGCCCTGCAAAAAGCCAAACGACTCTTCTTTGCCAACCGCGCGGGGCACACCGGTGCGCTGGACCCAATGGCAACCGGTGTACTGCCGGTCTGTTTTGGCGAAGCCACCAAGTTTTCCCAGTACCTGCTCAATGCCGACAAACGCTATCGCAGCACCTTCTGCTTCGGCATGAGCACCACCAGCGGTGATGCCGATGGCGATGTGCTGGAAACCAGGGATGCCTCGGGCCTGACTGAGCGGGATGTGCTCAAGGCCATGGCGGAGTTCCGCGGTCTTATCCGGCAGGTGCCCTCCATGTTCTCTGCCCTCAAGCACAAGGGCCAGCCGCTGTACAGGCTGGCGCGCCAGGGGATTGAGGTGGAACGGGAGGCGCGTGAAGTGAAGATTTTTGAATTTGAGTTGCTGGGTTTTACGCCCGGCAAACAGCCCCGTGCCGAGGTGGTGGTGCACTGTTCCAAGGGGACCTATATTCGCAGTATCGCCGAAGATCTGGGCCGGGCCCTGGGCGTTGGCGCCTATGTGGCGGCACTGCACCGCAGCGCGGCCGGCCCCTATGACGAGGCTGGTGCAGTGACGCTCGATGCGCTTGCCGAAGAGCGCGGCGAAGGCAAAGCAGAAGAGCTGGACTATCATCTGCTACCGGTGGATTCCCCCGCCTCTTCTCTGCCGAAACTCACCCTGCCGAACGACTCCGGCTACTATGTGCGTCAGGGGCAGCCGGTAATGGATTTACAGGTCTATCGTGTCGGTGCAGAAGGTGATATGGTGCGCCTCTTCCTGGAAAGTGGCGATTTTCTGGGCGTAGGAGAGATTACCGACGACGGGTGCGTTGCCCCGCGGCGTCTGGTAACGGGCACTTGAGCGGCACTCGCTGTATCGGTGAAAACCGGTGGCGCTGCGCGTGAAGGTGTCCGGGCGGGCTTGCCCGCGATAGCGATTAGCTGGTCTGTAAATATGCACGGGCCAGCCGGATCTTTGAAAGCATATTACGATGAGGTCACACGTTATGGCACTGACTGCCACTGAAAAAGCAGCCATCCTGAAAGAGCACGGCCAATCCGAAGGCGATACCGGTTCCCCGGAAGTCCAGGTAGCCCTGCTGACAGCCAATATCAACAAACTGCAGGGTCACTTCTCTGCGCACAAGCAGGATCACCATTCCCGCCGGGGGCTGATCCGCATGGTAAATCAGCGCCGCAAGCTGCTGGATTACCTCAAGCGCAAGGATCTGAGCCGTTACGCACAGCTGATTGCCAAACTCGGCCTGCGTCGCTAAGACCCTGGAAAGCCCGCCTCTGGCGGGCATTCTTTTTCATGCATACTGAAAAGTGGCGCCTTGTCACTTTTCAGAAGTGACGCTGCACAGTCTCTCAGGCATTGTCGAGCTGTCGTGCGGCACCTGTGCCGGCCATCCCGGCCGGTGGCGGTACGCCCCCGTACCACCCTGGGCAAAGGGCTTGGAACCTGCGCCCGGGCAACCATTGTAGGGGTTACTGGAATGGGCCAGTAACCGTAAGGAAATAGGAAAAACTAGTGAATCCAGTAAGCAAAACCTTCCAGTACGGACAGCATCAGGTCACCATCGAGACCGGTCGCATCGCGCGCCAGGCCACCGGTGCAGCCCTGGTGACCATGGGTGAAACCGTTGTCCTGTGCACCGTTGTCGGCGCCAAGGAAATGAAAGCCGGACAGGACTTCTTCCCACTGTCTGTGCACTACCAGGAAAAAGCCTACGCGGCCGGCAAGATTCCCGGCGGCTTCTTCAAGCGGGAAGGTCGCCCGTCTGAAAAGGAAACCCTGACCTCGCGCTTGATCGACCGCCCGATTCGCCCGCTATTCCCCAAGGGCTTTATGAATGAAGTACAGGTGATGATCACGGTCCTGTCCGCGGAGAAGGATATGGACCCGGATATCGCCGGTATGATCGGTACATCTGCAGCACTGTCGGTATCCGGTATTCCCTTTGCCGGCCCGATCGGCGCTGCGCGCGTGGGCTACACCCAGCAGGATGGTTATCTGTTGAATCCGGGTTACAGAGCCCTGAAAACCTCCGAACTGGAGATGGTGGTAGCGGGTACCAAAGACGCTGTGCTGATGGTGGAGTCCGAAGCACAAGAGCTGCCGGAAGATATTATGCTGGGCGCTGTGCTGTATGCGCACCAGGAAATGCAGGCCATTATCCGGGTTTGCGAAGAACTCAAGGCGGAAGCCGGCAAGCCCCAGTGGAGCTGGCAGCCACCGGTGGAAAACACCGAGCTGAAAGCCGCCCTGGAGAGCCAGTTTGCCGGCAAGGTTGCGGAAGCTTACCGTATCATCGACAAGCAGGCCCGCAGCGCCCGTCTGGCTGAACTGCGCAGTGAAGCTGCCGAAGCACTCTCTAGCGAGGAAATAAGCGCAGATGAGGTAAAAGGCGCCTTTGGCAAGCTGGAGAAGCAGCTGGTGCGCGGTTCCGTGGTGCGCGGCGAGTCCCGCATCGACGGTCGCGACAACAAGACCGTGCGCCCGATTACTGTGGAAGTGGGTGTACTGCCGAAATCCCACGGCTCTGCCCTGTTCACTCGCGGTGAAACCCAGGCTCTGGTAGTGGCGACTCTCGGCTCTACCGGCGATGCCCAGATCATCGATGCCCTGGAAGGTGAACGCAAAGACTACTTTATGTTGCACTACAATTTCCCCCCTTACTCCGTTGGTGAAGCGGGGCGTGTAGGTGCTACCGGTCGCCGCGAAATCGGTCACGGCCGCCTGGCCCGCCGCGGGATTGCCGCTGTGCTCCCCGATCCGGACAGTTTCCCTTACACCGTACGCGTGGTTTCCGAGATTACGGAATCCAACGGTTCCAGTTCCATGGCCTCTGTGTGTGGTTCCAGCCTGGCACTGATGGATGCCGGCGTGCCCCTGAAGGCGCCGGTGGCCGGTATCGCCATGGGCCTGGTGAAGGAAGATGAGGGCTATGCGGTACTGACTGACATTCTCGGTGATGAGGATCACCTGGGTGATATGGACTTCAAAGTGGCCGGCACCGCTTCTGGTGTGACCGCACTGCAGATGGATATCAAGATCGAAGGGATCACCGAAGAGATTATGGAAACCGCCCTGGAGCAGGCCCTGCAGGCGCGCCTGCACATCCTTGCGGAAATGAACCGGGTGATTGACTCCTCCCGCGCCAGTGTGAACGAGAATGCGCCGCGCTATGCGACCCTGAAGATCCATCCGGACAAAATCCGCGATGTGATCGGCAAGGGCGGTGCGACGATCCGCTCTATCACCGAAGAGACCGGCGCCTCTATTGATATTGAGGATGATGGCACCATCAAGGTCTTTGGCGAGGATGGCGAGAGCCTGGAAAGCGCAGTGACCCGCATTGAGGAAATCACCGCGGAAGCCGAGATCGGGGCGATCTACGAGGGCACCGTGGTGCGTATTGTGGATTTTGGTGCGTTCGTTAATTTCCTGCCGGGCAAAGATGGCCTGGTACATATCTCACAGATCGCCGAAGAGCGTGTGAATGCGGTGACCGACTATTTGAGCGAAGGCCAGAAAGTGTTTGTGAGGGTGCTCGACGTTGACCAGCGCGGGCGTATCAAGCTATCCATCAAGGAAGCCAACGCCGATCGGGCGGCCGCCGCCGAGACAGCGGGACAGGGCAGCGGCGAAGTGTGAGTCTGCAAAGCTCGCAGGGAACCCGGCCTTGTGCCGGGTTTTTTTATGGCTTTTGATACAGGGGGAAGGGCCGGGGCATGGTCCCGTGCCCACAGATTTTCAGCTAGAATCTGGGCAAAAACAGGGAGACTAACCGTGCACAATCTTTGGCTTCTGGACCTGATGCTCGGTCTCACTGCCCTGTTGCTTGCCAATCAGTATTGGTATTTGACTCGCGCGCAATTTCAGTCGGCGGCTCTGATGCTGGTTGCTGCTCTTGCCCTTATTGCCCTCGCCGCGATTGCGGGCGCCTACCGCTACGGTATAGACCCCGGCGTGACTGAACTGCACCGGGCACTGACCCGTCTCTCCGGCTACGCCGCTTTCCTGCTCATCGGCATCGGCCTGCTCTGGGTGCGCCTGGGTTTGCGCTGGGGAGCAGACAGTCGCGCGCCGGCTTATGTGGTGGTGGCGGTGGTGCTCGCATCATCGATCGGTCTCGGAGAAAGCGGCCTGCTGGCGCCCCGGTGGGTAGTCGATCTGTACTCGACACTGGGCCTGCTGCTGTGGCTGCTGGTGGCGTTACTGGAATGGGTTTCGCCGCGCCGGCTGAGCCGCACACAGGCTTTCGTGCTGGGTGGCGGCGCTGTACTGGTGGCTGTTAACGTATTGTTTGTCGGCACCGGTGCCAGGCAGCTGCTGGGCCTGGCGCGCACCAACTGGTTCCATCTGCTGTTGGCTATTTCGGTATTTTCCCTTTTGAGTGCGCGTCCATTGTTTACCCGTACTGCGGACGGGCGACGGGCTTGAGGCGTTTGAAAAAGCGTGGATGACAGGGCAGGTAAGCTGGTTCTGTCGCAAACTTCTCGTTTGCCAGAAATACACCTATGGCCTGGACGCAATTATTCTGCGAGCGCCATGAATTGTTGATAGGTCGGGATACCCTCTTGGTTCAGCTGCCCTTTGCGAATCAAATGGCAGTTTCGATACCATCAATTGTGGCCTGAGCTGAATGAAACGCCTTGAAACCCATCATTGGCTTGGTTATCCGTTTAATGAATCGGTGATCTTGTTCAATGATATTGTTCAGGTATTTGACTTGCAGGATATCAATGAGCAAGAACCAGAAGCTGAAGAGGAACAGGCAAAAATTTATGTTTTTCAGTCCTGCTAGGTTTGCTCCGCTTTTATCCATGACTACTTTTTCAGGCAAGCCATTATTGCCGATAGCTCTATCAAAAAAGGCCGTAGCAGCCTGCTCATCTCGAGCTTCAGACAACATAAACTCAATGGTATTGCCGTGTTTATCAATGGCTCGATACAAGTAGACCCACTTACCTTTGACTTTGATGTAGGTCTCATCCATTCTCCACGAAGTAGCTACGCTACGCTTTTGTTTTTGCGCCTGTTCTGCAATCAGCGGAGAGTAGCGGACAACCCAGCGATTGATTGTGGCGTGAGCAACGGTGACGCCGCGTTCCTGCATGATCTCTCAAAGGTCTCGGTAAGAAACCGAATAACGCACGTAAAAAAAAAGACTGCGTACAGGATCACATCTTTTGGGTAGTGGGTACCTTTAAAATTGATCAAAATTCAAGCACTCAAAGCTAAGATTAAGAAAATAGGGTGTCTTTTTACTAGAGAAGCAAGGAGAGTACAATCTTTGCAACAGAACCCTTTGCTACAGCACCCCTGGCAAATGCACTCTGCTTGAAACCCGTCCAGGCCGGGTTTGCAGTGCCTTGGTCGGCCTTTCCTGGCCAGTGGTGCCACTAACGGGGGAAAGGCCGCAAGCGGGTTTTGGCTGAAAGCATTCACCCCAGGTGAAGCACTGAAAAACAAGATGCTCTTTAGAGGCGAATTGATACGGTGGTGGCTAAAGTTGCGCAATGGTCGATGGTGGCTTTGTAGCAACCGATAGTATGCAGTTGGCATTACCGATGAAGTCAAAGCTAACCATACCCTTTACTCCGGTGATGGCCAGCTTGTTTCTTGATTGATAGATATCCCCCTCCCTCCGCAATCAGGATGGTTGCAATACCCAGGAACACTATAAACTGATGTGGTGAACGCCTTCTGCCAGAGCCGGAATCACCCCCCAATAAAGCCGAGATGCCCACTTCCATTTCGGGTACAAATTGCAAGAACCACCATAGAAAAAAATGGAAAGAACCGTTACGCAACAGAATGTGTGCCATATGCCCGCAGCGTTTTAAACGGTATTTTAATAATCCAGTGGCTTGTATACATTCCTCTTTGGGTACACATAAGCCGGTCAGGAAACTGTAACAGCACCGAACCGGAAGGTAATAGCATGCCTGAGGAGCGGTTTCTGCTGAAATCCATCAGTTGCTAAGCCCTGGAACTCAAGGTGCTTCTATCGGGTCTCACCTGCCGGCCCTATATTCCCCGGCCCGCCTTTGTATTGAGCTGTGATCCTCTCCATCAACAACAGATCACCGATTAGTTTCAGCGTGAAATTTTGACGCTTATTTGCTCACCCTGGCCAAGCAGTCGACATAGCATCTGGTCAAGTGTTTATAAAGATTTTCAGGGCCGGATTACAGTGGTGTCCAAAGGGTATCTCTGAGTTCCAATCATACCTCTATGGGCAGGGCCGGTAGCAACCTGCGGCTGTGACGAAGCCGCTGGAGCCACTCCGGCTCCAACGGATATCACGTTTGGCGGCACTGGAACAAAATGGCGCTGGATTAAAACAACCTAACGCTTCCCCTTAGGTGTGCGCAGTCTTGGGAGGCGTTGTGAAGGCAGGCATATACCAGTGGAAGCGGAACAAGTTCATGCAACCCTGCTTGATCGAAAGGGCTCAGGGCGGGAAATGACCTGGCCTGAAGTGGAGGCCTGGCATCCTGGCCAGGGAGTGCTGTGGCTCCACTTTGATCGTGCTGAGGAAGCGGTCGTGCAGTGGATACGCACTGACAGCGGGCTGGCGCAAATCGTGGTGGAAGCCCTGCTGGCGCGACCGATGCGGCCCCGCACTCTCAGAGTGAATGACGGGCTCTTCCTGGCCCTGTGCGGGGTGGACCCAAAACACAAGTCGCGCCGAGAGGACCGGGTCTCGATCCGAGTGTGGGTAGAGGAAAATCGCGTTATCAGTACCGGCAAACGGCGCCTGCTGGCAGAGGAGGACCTGATAGCCCGTTTGGAGAGTGGCTGTGGCCCCCGGGGCGCCGCCGCGCTGGTGGTCTCCCTGGCGGATTTACTGGTATTGCGTATGAGCGACCGGGCCGAGGAGTTTGAAGAGGGGGTGGATGACCTGGAAGACCAGCTTCTGGAGCGCGGAGGGGAGGGCCTGGGAGTGAACCTGGTGCAGTTTCGCAAGAGAACGATTGCACTGCGCCGTTACCTGTGCCTGCAAAGAGAGGTACTGTCGCGCATGCAACAGGAAGCTATGCCCTGGTTCGACGAGGAGAGCCATGCTTTATTGGGTGATGTCAACGAGCGCCTGCAGCGGAATATCGATGATATCGATACCGTGCGCGAGCGCGCTGCGATTGCCCAGGAGGAAATTCTGAGCCGCAATTCCGACCAGCTCAACAGCCGTATGTACGTATTGTCTGTAGTCGCCGCTATATTCCTGCCCCTGGGATTTTTGACCAGCCTGTTTGGTATCAATGTCGGCGGTATTCCCTGGGAAGAATCCGCCGGTGGTTTTATCGCTTTCTGTGTTTTACTGGTGGTGGCCCTTGCGGGGCAATTAGTTTTCTTTCACTGGAAGAAATGGCTGTAGCACTTCTTACACGGAAGTCGGCGCACTGTGGGGGTAAAGGTTGTCACCACCAGCCTGGGGCCCGTGTTTCAGCCGGGATGCCGAAAATGCCTTACTCCAGAGGATGACACTGGCTGGCGGGGGCAGGAATTTTTCAAACAGACAGGCTGCCCAGGGCGCTGAACCTGGCGGGTCCCGGCTCAAGCCGATGTGCACTGTGGTGATGCCCAGGTCCGGAGGTCATTCCCGCCGTTTTATTTGAGGATGTGCGGGTCGCCGGGGAAGAGGCCGAGTTTGACGTCTTCTGCGTATTTGCGCAGTGCACCAGGAATATCCTCGGCTTCCACCAGAAAGTTTTTGGAGAATTTTGGCGGTTGCTCGGTGAGGCCGAGAATATCGTTGATAACCAGCACCTGGGCGTCGGTGTTGCGTCCGGCACCGATACCGATGGTGGGTATGGCAACCGATTCGGTGATGTTTTTGGCCAGGGTTGCGGGAACACACTCGAGCACCAGCAGGTCGGCACCGGCCTGGTCCAGTTGGATGGCATCATCCAGGATTTGTTTGGCGTGTTCGGCGTCGCGCCCCTGCACCCGGTAGCCCCCCAATTTGTGTACAGACTGTGGGGTTAGGCCCAGGTGGGCACAAACCGGAATACCGCGGTCAGTGAGCATCTTCACGGTTTCGGTAAGCCAGGCGCCGCCCTCAATTTTTACCATATGGGCACCAGCCTGCATGATACGGGTGGCGTTGGCGATGGCCTGCTCTGGTGTGGCGTAGGTCATAAACGGCATGTCGCCCATAATCAGGGACTTCTTGTTGCCCCGTGCCACCGCTTCCACATGGTAGATCATCTGCTCCATGGTCACCGGTACGGTACTGTCATAGCCGAGTACGGTCATGCCGAGGGAATCCCCCACCAGTACCGCCTCAACACCAGTCCTTTGGGCCATGGTGGCCATGGGGGCGTCATAGAGTGCAACGACAGTAAATTTCTCTCCCTGTTCTTTCTTTTTGCGCAGGGTCTGAGCTGTGACGAGCCGTTCTAATTCAAAGGATGCATACATAAGCCTTAACTCCCCGGATTGTAATAGTGTCGGCCGTTGGTGACAGTGAGCAGGTACTCGACCAGCTGGCGGTAATCTTCTGGGTGATTGGCAAAATCGATTTCCTCACTGTTGACGATAAGCAGAGGCGCCCTGTCGTAGTGGTGGAAAAAGCGGGTATAGGCTTCGTTGAGGGTGGCCAGGTATTCGTTGCCGATGGCGCGCTCTGCAGGGATGCCGCGATTGCGGATACGGTTTTGCAGTAACTCCAGGGGCGCTTGCAGGTAGATCACCAGGTCCGGTCTGGGTGCTTCCAGAGTGAGGTGCCGAAATACCTGCTGGTAGAGTGCGAGTTCATTTTTATCCAGGGTCACCTGGGCAAACAGCTGGTCTTTTTCAATCAGGAAATCCGCTACCCGGACCGGTTCAAAGAGGTCGTTCTGCCGCAACGCCTGGATTTGCTGGGAGCGCTGCAGAAGAAAGTGCAGCTGGGTCGGCAGGGCCGCACCTTTGGGATCGCGGTAGAAACGTGCGAGGAAAGGGTTTTCCTCCGGCCGCTCCAGCAGGGTGTCATAATTGAAGGTGGCGGCCAGCTTCTTCGCAAGCGTGGTTTTACCCACGCCGATATTGCCTTCTACGGCGATAAACTTGGGCAATGGCTTGCCCGGCAGGCTGAACTCACCCGGCGTTTCGCTGTTTTCGATAACCACGTATACGATTCCTAAGGCTGGGACGTCTTCCCCCGGTGGGCTACAGGCGCAAAAGTACTATCAAGTGGGGCGCGCAGTCGAGTACTTTTCAGGGGTCGGGGTGGTCGATCAGATTTTCTGCAGGCGATTGTGTGGGCAGTGCTGCAGCAGCTGTGCCAGTGTTTCCCCTGTGGGGAGTCGCAGATTGGGTGACAATTCGGCCAACGGTACCAGAACAAAGTTGCGTTCGAACATACGGGGGTGCGGCACCTGCAGGCGCAGGCTGTCAATGTATTGTTCGCCGAACAGCAGTATATCCAGATCCAGGGTGCGCGCTCCCCAGCGCAGGGAACGCTCGCGCCCGTGGGCCGCCTCGATGGCCTGCAGTTGGTCGAGCAGGGGCAGGGGGCAGAGCCCTGTGCGCAATTCTGCGACCGCATTGATGTAATCCGGTTGCCCGCTTGGACCAAGGGGCGCGCTGCGATAGAAACCGGAACAGCGCAGCAGTTGGCTTTGCGGCATATCAGCCAGTGCCACCAGGGCATTGCGCAGTTGTTTCCTGGGCTGCGCCAGGTTGCTGCCGAGCCCGAGATAGACAGTGTCCACTAGCCGGTTGTCCGGGGTTTGCGGTGGCGCCCACCGCGGGAGCCGCGGCCGCGATGACGGCTACCGCCATTGCGCTGCAGTTTGCGTACCATTTGCTGGCGCTGTTCGTCATCGGCCTGTTGGAACTGGGTCCACCACTGACCGAGTCCGGCCTCAATCTCACCGCACTCTTCGCGCAGTAGCAGAAAATCGTAGGCAGCGCGAAATCGGGGGTGTTCCATCATGCGCAGGGCACGGCTGCCACTACGCTGGGGCAGGCGGTATTGCAGGTCCCAGATTTCGCGCATGGGAATGGAGAAGCGTTTCGGGATGGCGGTGTGTGCCAACTGGGCACTTGTGATCTTTTGCGCAGCTTGGATCAGTGCCGGTACCGGAGGCGTTCCCTTCTCCACCAGCTTCTGCTGTTCCGCGTTTACCGCCGGCCAGAGCAGGGCTGCATACAGAAACGCAGGGGTGACCCGCATATCCGCGCAAATGCGCTGGTCGGTATTGCGCAGGGCTTGCCGGGTCAGCGCCAGGGCCGTGGGGCTGTTGCCGAGTTGGACGGCATTGTCCGGGAACAGATGCGGCCACAATTCGTAGCGTCGCAACAGTTCAAAGGTACTTTCACCCTGGCCGCTCATCAGCAGTTTTAGCATTTCGTCGAAGAGGCGGGCGGGGGCGATATTGCGCAGTAGTGGTGCCAGCTCCTTCAGGGGGGCCGCAGTTTTATTTTCTATGCTGAAGTCCAGTTTGGCGGCGAAGCGCACCGCGCGCAGCATGCGCACCGGGTCTTCCTTATAGCGCGTAACCGGTGTGCCAATCATGCGGATCAGGCGCCTGTCAATATCCTCTACACCACCGGTGTAATCGTGGATGGCGAAGCCATTGGTGGTGTAGTAGAGGGCATTGACGGTAAAGTCCCGGCGCTTGGCATCGCTTTCCAAATCTCCGTACACATTGTCTCGCAGCAGCATCCCGTGCTCCGATTGCCGGGCATTGTGCTCTTCACCATCTGTGTGGTGACCGCGGAAAGTGGTCACTTCTATGACTTCGCGACCAATACGGGCATGCAGGATACGGAAACGCCGCCCCACAATACGTGCGCCCCGAAACAGTACCTTGGCCTGCTCCGGGGTGGCATCTGTGGCGATGTCGAAGTCCTTGGGGTGGCCGCCGAGGATCAGGTCACGCACCCCGCCGCCGACAATAAAGGCTTGGTAACCCGCGTCCTGCAGGCGCTTCATAACGGTCAGTGCTGCACGGCTGATGTTTTGCCGTGAGATATTGTGGTTGTTGCGGGTGATGACCCTGGGGCCTTGCTTGGCCGGCTTGCGCCAGCGCTTCATACGAGTAATCAAATTGTTGAGCATACGGCTGTCTGTCTCGACTGCTGCCATTCGTGGATGACCGGAAAAACCCTGCTGCGCTTTGGCCACACGGCAGTGGGGGCAGGCTCTGTGCCCATGCTTTCCCACCCAGGAACCTGGGGGGTGGGGATACTGCTGGTCCTGTAGCCCCGGGCTGGCCAGGGTTGAAGTACAAATTCAGGCGCTCAAGTGGCACCTGTCTCCAGCGATCTGGATTTGCGGGCGCGATTCTAACATACCCTATGGAATGCACCCGCAATCTGCGGGTGTCGGGCATTTTGACAATGAAAATGGGAACTATTACAGCTTGGAAGATCCGGAAATCCTTCCCTGGCCAACGGGAAAATATACCCAGAGGCACAGGCATTTTTTTTATAGGGTTGTCTGTATCAGCAAACTGCGTCTTGGCTCCTGTCTGCACACCCGGTGCCGGGTTGCTGTGCCGTTTGGGCATTGCTTTTGTATCCGCACTTGACCGTACAAACAGTGGCATGTCGCCGCAGGCCAAAAAATAAGGCATGCGACCTGAGCTGAATGCAAGCGGGACAGCCATACGAAGAAGGGCCCGATAGCTCTGCGTACCCTGAGTGCCTGTGAAGATTGCACACCATTGCCCTGTAGGTGTAGCACTTATGTCAATGGCATAAGACCCGAGACCTGGTCCAGAAAACCCCATAAAAGTCCGCTCAGTAGGCTTGGGTATCCAGCAATGGTGGTACACAGCCCAATGACATGGTGGCGTGCACTCATCAGGAAAGTTGCTGGTAGACGGGGTGGAGGAAAGATCTTCTTGCGAGAAATGGGACTGGCAGAACACCTTCAGAACAACTGGTGACTGCCCGACCGAATGAGAATCAGTCTTATTTTCTTTATGAAGGTAGCGGCTTCCTTGCGCTCTCAATTTGCAGTCAAGCAAACACCCTATCCCAGGTACAATTCAGTCAGTTTCAACGCGCTTGTTGTTCTTCTTTTTTAGGATTTTTTCTTATTATTTATTGTTGTTGTTGCGGTTTTGGTCTCTCATTGCTCTTATTGTCGACCGCCCCATTATTGTTATTGTGTTTTGCCCACTTATTGTGAGTTGTTTTAGGGCCTGCAACGGCCATTTATTTTTATTGTTAGCCGTTTTCAATTTTTGTATCAAGAATAAAGCACTTTATGTGCCAACTTTAAAAAAATCTTATAAATCAACAAGTTAAAACATTTACATATTTTCACGGAACTTTTCACGGACTCTTCGCGTTACGGAAGGTGCGGGAATTGTTACTTGTGGATGGGTTGGGTAACACTTGCCTCAGTCAGCCTTGGCCGGGCCACGGCTGCCGGCGGGGGGAAGAGGAGGGGACTCTGAAGCGGATGGGAAAGAGGGTCAGGCCTCGGCGACGGCGCTGCGACGGGTCTTCTTGCGCGGAATCCCCAGTTTCTGCCGCCGCTCCCACAGGCACTTGCGACTGACACCCAGCTTCTTGGCCAGCTCGGTCTCACTCATGGTGTCCTGGTGTTCAATCACAAAGCGGGCGAAATAGTCTTCCAGGGACAGGTCCTCGCGGGGGTCTGTGTGCAAGCTGCGAGGGCGTGTTGAGCCCCTGGCCTCTTCCACGGGTACCAGGTCGAGATCAATATCCAGAATTTTATGATCGATTTCTTCACTACTCCTGTCGGTGAGAATCACCGCGCGCTGGATCGCGTTCTCCAGCTCCCGCACGTTGCCGGGCCAGGCGTAGGTGGTGATCGCCTGGATGGCCTCAGGGGACAGGCGCAGAAGCGGGCGCTCAATTTTTTGGCAAAATTTTTCCAGCAGGTGCTCTGCCAGTGCCAGTATGTCCCTACCGCGCTCCCGCAGGGGGGCGAGGGTTATCTGCACCACGTTGATGCGATAGTAGAGATCTTCACGGAATTTGCGATCCGCTGCCAGCTGGCGCAGGTTGCGATGCGTGGCTGCTACCAGTCGCACGTTCACCTTGCGCGATTCAATCGAGCCAATGGGGCGCACCTCTCCCTCCTGTATTACCCGCAGCAGGCGCGCCTGGGCCTCCAGGGGCAGTTCACCGATTTCATCGAGGAACAAGGTGCCGCCATCCGCGGCAGCTACCAGTCCTTCACGGGCACTCTGTGCCCCGGTAAATGCGCCTTTTTCGTAACCGAACAGTTCCGATTCGATCAGGGTTTCGGGGATGGCGGCGCAGTTCACTGATATCAGCGGTTTGCCGGCCCGGTGACTCTCCTCGTGGATTGCGCGGGCAACCAGCTCCTTACCGGTGCCTGTTTCGCCATGTACCAGCACTGTGGCATCGGTAGGAGCCACCTTGTGGATGCGGCCATACAGCTCACGCATTACCTGACTGTTACCAATCATGCCGGCGATGGCGTTGGTACTCTCTTTCTCCGCCGGGGCCTGGATGCGGCTCTGCTCGGCTTTGCCGATCACCCGGCGTATGGTGGTGATCATCTCGTCGTGATCGAAAGGCTTGGCGATGTAGTCCGCGGCCCCCATGCGCATGGAGTCCACGGCGGACCTGAGGCTGGCATAGCTGGTCATGATCAGCACGGGGATATCGCCGGCTGGCTTGAGTAAATCGGTGCCGGGTGCACCGGGAAGGCGCAGGTCCGAGATGATCAGGTCTACCGTGTTCAGGCGATACTTGTTGAGTGCTTCCCGAACGGAACCCGCCTCACTGACTTTGTAGCGGTGCCGCTCCAGAAGCTTGCGCAGCGCCGTTCGAATAATGGCTTCATCTTCGACGATCAGGATGTGGCTCATGTGTTACGCCTGGTTACAAAATACTCAGCAAGCGCCTAGTTTTACCTGTGCGCCGTTTCTATGCAACTCAAAAACGCAGAATTGAAGTGCATTTGCACAAAATTTAATCGTTTTGAGATTCCTTTACTTACCCCGCCAGGGGTAGCTGTACAATAAACTTTGCACCGCGTCCAGTTTCTTTATTGGCCGGACTGACCAGTTCCAACTGCCCACCATGCTCCTCGATAATGCTGTACACCATCGCCAATCCCAACCCGGTGCCCACTCCGGGCTCCTTGGTAGTGAAGAAGGGCTCGAGGATGCGCTCACGGTGCTTTGGGGAGATTCCCGGACCTTCATCGGTGATCGAAACACAGGCGCTGTTCCTGGAGATATGGCCTTCAATACGGATATGGCCCCCGTCGGGGCTGGCGTCACGCGCGTTGCTGAGCAGGTTGATAAATACCTGGATCAGACGCTGGTTGTCGCCGATGGCGATCAGGTCTTCCGGCACGGCGTTATCGAAGCGCACTTCCGTCTTGTCCCGCTGCAGCGACAACAGTTGTACCGCCTCCTGCACACAGGCATAAAGATCCACCGGAGCCCGTTCACTCTCCTGGCTGCCGGTGTGGGAGAAGCTAACCAGTGAGTGCACAATACGGCTGATACGCTGGGTCTGGCTAAGGATCTGGTCGGCGGTCTCCAGAACTTCCGGCTTGTCGCAGTCAAACTGGAGATTCTGTGCCAGGCAGGCGATACCGGTGACCGGATTGCCCACCTCGTGGGCGACACCGGCAGCAAGGCGGCCCACCGAAGCGAGGCGTTCACTGTGCATCAGCTCCTGTTCCAGAACCTGTGTCTCGGTAATATCTTCCAATAAAAGCATCTGGGCATCGCCGCGCTCGTTGTGGGTGCGGTTGTTGCGGTCGCGTTTTTGCCGAGTCTTGTGCAGGTTGAGCCAGTGGCTGTTGCCTCCCAGGTTGACCTGCTGTTTGAAGCGACTGGCATTGGCAGACTGGGCGAACTCTGTCAACAGGCCGCGCCAGGGTTCGGTCAGGTAATCCAGTTTGGAACCGATCACCCCGCTGGCAGTGATGCCGGTGAGGTCCTGCATGGCGTAGTTCCACAGCAATATCTCGCCGTCGCGGCCGAGTGAGCAGGCGGCCATGGGCAACTCTTCGAGCATCTGGCGGTGGTATAGGCGCAGATTGTTGAGTTCTGCGGCGAGTCCGGTGAGTTGGTGTTTGTAGCGTCCCAGGCGCGTCTCGATCAGGTGAATATCTTTATTGGCCGGTTGATCACCGTTCTTGAAGGGAAAGTGGCGGTCGATGATCTGCCCGGCCAGTACCCGCCCCAGCAGTCCCGAAAGGTTGGCTTCCAGCCGGTTGCGCAGCTGGCGCAGGGCGTAAGGGCGCCGTTCATTGTCCGGCAGGTTGAGCTGGCTGAGGGCGCGCTTGACCTCCAGGTTGGCGGTGGCTGCGCCGAGGCTTTCCGCCAGGCGCAGGCGAAAATCTGCGGCGGACTCCACATCGAGCCCCAGGCGCAAGGCCTGGGCGATGGTGTCATCGCTGCACAGGTCGGCGGCGTACTGTTCCAGGCTGCTGGCGCGGGTAAACAGCGACAGGCAGGCGAACAGCAGTATGTTGGCGCCCAGTGACAGGGTCGTGATCTGGGTCCAAATGGACATCCCCAGGGGTATCCGTATTGAAGTACCGGGGAGGACGATACCGGTCAGGCCGAGGATTGACGGTAGCAACAGGCAGCAGCCCCAGATCAGCATGCCCGCGAGCAGGCCGCCAATAAAACCGCGGCGATTGCCCCGCGGCCAGTGGATAACCGCAAAGATACCCGGCAGGAACTGCAGGGAACCGATAAATGCCAGCAGGGCCAGGTCCGACAGAGACAGGCGGTTGTCCAGCAGCAGATAAAAAGCAAAGCCGGCAACGAATAGCGCGGCAATCAGGGCGCGGCGCAGCCATACCAGTTGCCGGTACATGTTGTCCTCTGAATGCCAGCGGGTGCCCGGCAGCAGCCAGTGGTTCATCACCATGGTGGAGAGTGCCAATGTGATCATGATCAGTGCGCCGGTGGCGGCGGAAAGACCGCCGATAAACGCGAGCGCGGTGAGCAGTGCGGAGCCGCTGGTGCGGGGTACCGCCAGGGAGAAATACTGCACGGGCTCTGCCACGCCCAGGGCAAAGCCCGCCCACATGATTGGAAAGATCGGCAGGGCCATCAGCAGCAAAAACAGTGGGAAGCCCCAGCTGGCGGTGTGCAGTGCCTGCTTTGTTGGGCGCTCGGCGACACTCAGGTAGAAGATGTGTGGCATGGCTACGGCTGTGGCGATAAAGACCAACAGCAGCGTGTGCGAAGAGCCTTGGTCAATGGGGGTGTAGAGCCGCTGCTGCATGTCACTGTTTTCCAGCAACCACTGGTCGAGGCCGGCGAAGCCGCCGAATACACCGAACACCGCGTAGCCCCCAACGGCGGTCAGGGCAACCAGTTTAACCAGGGATTCCAGTGCCATGGCGCTGGCCAGTCCTTCCCCGCGCTCGTGGGTGGCGCCGTACATGCTGGTGAACACTGCGAGCAACACACAGTAGAGGAAGGCGATCAGGTTTTTGCTGGACACGTTGCTGTCCGGCAGGGCCAGGGCCGTGACGCTGTCATCGGACAACAGGGCCAGGGTCTCCGACACCGCCTGAATCTGCAGGGCCACCAGGGGCATCAGTGCCAACAGCATAAACAGTGTGGTGAGGATACCCGCCTGACGGCTATGGTAGCGGAATACCAGCAGGTCCGCGGGAGAGTACAGCTGGTAGCGTTGGGCCAGTCGCGCCAGGGGTTCCAGGGCCACCGGGGCGAACAGGAACATGGCGCCGGTGCCCAGATAGTAGGCCAGGACGCCGTAACCGTATTGCCAGGCCAGGTCGACAATGCCATAGAAGGTCCAGGCGGACAGGGAGACCCCCAGGGAGAGCACGTACACCAGGGGATGGCGCACCCAGCGCGACGGCATCCAGCCCTTGGATGCGGCAAAGGCAACAAAGAACAGGATGGCGATATAGGCGACGCCCACAAGGGCGATATGGGCTATTTCAAAGCTCATTCGATTTGCGCCTCCACTGGATAAAAATCGCCAGCAGGATCAGGACAAACCAGAGGATAAAGGGCCGGTACCAAGCGCCCACGGGGTTGATCATCCAGGTAAAAATGGTGGGGGAAAATACATAACCCACCAGCACGAGCAGAATCAGCAGAGTGCGGTTGCTCATAAGTCCCCTTGGAAACCCGCTTTGAAGTAGAAATACGCAGTTGCCAGGCCAGCTAATTATGCGCAGGGGTAAACCGGCTGTTGCCTGGGGCCGAGCATGACAGGCATAAAAAGGGTAATTGTCAACGCAATTCAGTGCAATTGCCGGTTGCGTCTATCGATCTGGTGGCGCTGCCAGTGGGCTGTGGCCCAGTTGAGAATGATTTCCGGCCTCTCCTGCGCCAGGGAGTCGGGCACATGAAAGCCGAGAAACGCCAGCGCGGCACAGAGATTGCCCGTTGCATTGGCATCATCGACAGCCGGGGCGTGATTTTGTTTGCTCAGCTTTTTCCGGCCTCCCGGTCCCATCACCAGGGGCAGGTGTCCGAATACCGGCGGTGCGGCGGAGAGTGCCCGGAACAGGCGTATCTGCGCACCGGTAGTGTCGAGAAGGTCCGCACCGCGCACCACATGGGTGATGCCCTGGGAGAGATCGTCAACCACCACGGCCAATTGATAGGCGTAGAGGCCGTCGCGGCGCTTGAGAAGGGTATCGTCGCGAATGTGCTGGTACTGTACTCCGTGCCAGATGTCCACAAAATGCTCTTCGCTGCCGGCACATACCAGGCGTAGGGCACAGGTACCCTTGCCGAGGTTTCCGGTGCGGCAGTTGATGTTGTCGTGCCCGCCACTGCGGCGAATCCGGCTGCGCGAGCAGTAACAGGGGTACAGCAGCCCCTGTTCATGCAACTGCTGCAGAGTATCCTCATAGAGCGGAGAGCGCTTACTTTGCCAGGCAACGGTACCGTGCCAATGCAAGCCGTGGGCTTCCAGGGTTTTCAGGATGCGGGTAGCGGCTCCTGGTTCTTCGCGAGGGGGATCCAGGTCCTCCATACGCAGCAGCCATTGACCGCCGTGGGCCCTGGCATCGAGGAAACTGCCGAGTGCGCACACCAGCGAGCCAAAATGCAGGGGGCCGCTGGGCGAGGGCGCAAAACGGCCAATATAGGGGTGAGCACTATCCAAAGTGATTGGCGGTGGCCCCGCAGACCGCCCTACCGGGCCGGGAGACCTCGGGCGCTTCGGGTTGCTGCCGGTTGGAAATTAACCGGAAATCTGCCGCTCCTTGATTTCCGCCAGGGTTTTGCAATCCACACATAAGGTGGCGGTGGGGCGCGCCTCCAGGCGGCGGATACCAATTTCAACCCCGCAGGCTTCGCAGTAGCCGTAGTCCTCCTGGTCAATCAACTCCAGGGTGGCATCAATTTTCTTGATGAGCTTGCGTTCGCGATCGCGGGTACGAAGCTCCAGGCTGAACTCCTCCTCCTGACTGGCGCGGTCGGCGGGATCGGGAAAGTTGGCAGCCTCGTCTTTCATGTGGGAAACGGTGCGGTCCACTTCCGCCATGAGCTCGGCTTTCCAGGCCAACAGCAAGTTGCGGAAATGCTCCTGCTGCTTCTCATTCATGTACTCCTCGCCCTTGGCTTCATGGTAGGGCTCAAAGCCGTGCAGAGAATCGGTGCTCGCAGCAGTTTTGGGCATAATCGGTGCCTCTCTTTCTATACGGGCCCCCGATAATGGGGGCGATACCACCAAATTCAATCTAGCCCAGACCGCAAACGTTTTGGGTGATGCGTTTATCACCGGTCAAAACAGCTGAGGTGGCAGGCTAATCCTTGCCTCGGTTGCCGATATCCCTCGGTGACCGAGAGCGTGGAAGCTATCAAATCTGCGCGATTCGCGCTACAAATAGTTGTCTGCTATTTTGTGGCGTTTAAAAGTACAGAAAAGCTTGGCCTGTGAAGTTTACCCCTCCGCTACAAAAGGCAACCCTGTTGCGACGCTACAAGCGTTTCCTGGCCGATGTGGAATCCCCGGAAGGTGAGGTTTTCACCATTCACTGTC
This sequence comes from Microbulbifer sp. 2205BS26-8, assembly GCF_030731025.1. Classification (NCBI taxonomy): domain Bacteria; kingdom Pseudomonadati; phylum Pseudomonadota; class Gammaproteobacteria; order Cellvibrionales; family Microbulbiferaceae; genus Microbulbifer; species Microbulbifer sp. 2205BS26-8. The sequence goes on from NZ_JAVAMR010000010.1 coordinate 26,710, forward strand.
CGAATACCGGTTCCATGAAGAACTGCTGGATTGTGGGAGGCCCCTGCTGGTACTCGGATTCCGGCAATCACAAGCGCAAGTATCGCCATACCCTGGAGATCACCGCCACGCCCGAGGGTGCCCTGGCGGGGGTAAATACCGGGCGCGCCAACGCCCTGGTGGAGGAGGCTGTGCTCGCCGGAACCATTCGCGAACTGCAGGGCTACGAGTCCCTGCGCAGGGAGGTGCGCTACGGCGAAGAGAAAAGCCGGATTGATTTTCTCTTGTCCGGCCGCGCCGGCGTTTGTTACGTCGAGGTGAAAAATGTCACCCTGGCAAAGGGGCGGCGGGGCTTCTTTCCCGATGCGGTCAGCGTCCGGGGCGCCAAACACTTGCGGGAACTACAGAAGCTGGCCGAGCGTGGCGTGCGCACGGTGCTGTTCTACTGTGTGCAGCACAGTGGCATTGAGAGTGTGGAGGCGGCGCGGGAAATTGATCCCGGCTATGCAGAGGCACTCGATAGTGCGGTGTCTACAGGGGTAGAAGTACTCGCCTACAAGGCGCGACTGAGCGCGGGGGAGATAACCCTGGCGGAGAGGCTGCCGCTTACCTGAGTGTCTCGCTCGATTGGGGCTGCTTTATTCCGGCAGCAGGACGTAGAGCCCGTCCTGGGCATACTCCACCGGTACCGGGGTCAGGGCATCGCCGCTACAGGGACCGGCAATGCACTCACCGGTTTCAATCAGGAACAGGGCACCGTGGGACGCACACTGGATCAGTGCGCCGTCTGGATCGAGAAACTGGTTTTTCTGCCAGTCGAGATTAATGCCTCTGTGCGGGCAGATATTACTATAAACATATATTTCACCCCCTTTCATCACTGCGAACACATTGTCGGTGCCGGTGGTGTTGTCGCCAAGGGAGAAGCCCTTGGATTGCCCTTCGCTCAATGCATCGTAGCGGCACAGGAAGTATTTCTGCATACATATCCGACTCTTGGGGGTAGTGGTCCATTGTGGCACAGTCCGCCAGTTGGGACCTTCTGCGCACAGGCTTTACTTGCCGTTACCGGGGCGCGGCGAGTGTAATGGCGGTGTAGCGTATGATGCCATCGCGCATGACCCCGAGGGTGACCTCATCCCCGGCGCGGTGTTTTTCCAATGCGTTGAGAAGATCGTCGTAGCTGCGAATGGGCTGGCGCTCCATTTCCACAATCACGTCCCCCAGTTGCCAGCCGCCCTGGCGGGTGCGGTGGATACCGCGCAGGCCGGCTTTTTCTGCAGGCATCCCCGGTGCTGTGCGCAGTATCGCCACCCCTTCGAATCCGTAGCGATTGTTCCATTGGTCAGGCGCGGACTCAATGCCGAGAACTGGGCGTACCAGACGGCCGTGTTTGATCAGTTCCGGTACAATTTTCTTGACCGTATCAACCGGAATGGCGAAGCCGATACCCACGCTCGCGCCACTGGGGCTATAAATGGCGGTGTTGACACCGATCAGGCGGCCCAGGGAGTCCAGCAGCGGGCCGCCGGAATTCCCCGGGTTGATGGCGGCGTCGGTCTGAATCACGTTGCGGATGGTGCGGTTGTTGGTCGCTTCAATCTCGCGCCCAAGGGCGCTGACCACCCCGGTGGTCAGGGTGGTATCGAGGCCGAAGGGGTTGCCGATGGCGAGTACCTTGCGCCCTACCGACAGGTTGCCGGACGTACCTGCCACCAGCGGCTTCAACAGTGCTCTGGGGGCCTCGATCTGCAGCACCGCGAGGTCTTTTTCCGGCGCCGAACCCACCAGCTTTGCCGGCCATTCACTGCGGTCCTGCAGGGTGATGGTCACCTTGCGCGCCCCCTCAATCACATGAAAATTGGTGACTACATGACCGTCTTGATCCCAGATAAAGCCGCTGCCGGCGCCTTTGGGCACTGCGTGCAGCCGCAGGGTTCTGCGATCGCGCACCAGGGTTTCATTGGTGACATACACCACCGAGGGGCTGGCGAAATTGAACACCTGCATGGTGTTGCGCTCGTCGTCGGTGGCAAAGTCCTGTACCTGCGCAAACAGCGGGGCAGCGAAACAGAGTAGTAACGTGAAGAGGGGGGCTGTCAGTGTGTTCAGCGGTGTCATGGATGGCAGTTTTTGTTTTGCGACCGAGGGGGTAAGTTTACCGTGCCCGCAGCAGAGGCGGGAAGATCTGACTTCTGCTTCAGCTGTGTTTATTGCCAGGGTGCCTGGCCCGACCCGGGTCGATGCCCGGGTCCTGTGGGCCGAAGCTCTGGCAGGTGCTGAGGGTAGCCTCCAGGCGACGGGTTCGGTTTGTTACTCGAAGCTATTTGCGGAAGTTTTGCAGTGCGAGGATGCGGTCGGTCAGGGGCGGATGAGTGGCCATCAGTGCGCCCATATTGCCGAAGATACCAAAGGCTTTCATATTGCCTGGCAGCGGTTGCTCATGGCCCCGCTCGGATTCCACCTTGAGTGTCTCCAGGGCGGCGATCATGGCGTTGGGGCCGGCCAGGGTGGCGCCGGCATGATCCGCCCTGTATTCCCGGCGACGGCTGAACCAGGCCACAACCATCATGGCGAAAAACCCGAATACAATATCCATCACGATGGAAGTGATGTAGTAGCCGATGCCCAGGCCCTGTTCATTGCGCAGTATCACCCGGTCCACAAAGAAACCCACCAAGCGCGCAAAGAACATGACAAATGTATTCACCACCCCCTGGATCAGTGCCAGGGTCACCATATCGCCGTTGGCTACATGACCGATTTCGTGTCCGATCACTGCCCGCGCCTCTTCGCGCCCAAAGCGCTGTAACAGTCCGGCGCTGACAGATACCAGAGCGTTGTTGCGGTTCCAACCGGTGGCGAAGGCATTGGCCTGGGGCATGGGGAATATACCGACATCTGGCATGCCGATACCGGCTTTGCGCGAGAGTTCCCGCACGGTTTCCACCAACCACTGCTCATCGGCGCTGCGCGGTTCGGTGATCACCTGGGTGCGGGTGCTCATACGTGCGATGGTCTTGGAGAGAAACAGCGAGATAAAAGAACCACCAAAGCCGAACAGGGCGCACAGGAGCAGCAGGGCACCCAGATTCAGGTCTACCCCGTTGGCCTGAAGGATGCCCCCGATACCAAAAATATTGAAAATAATGCCAACCAGGACCAAAACAGCCAAATTGGTCAGCAAGAATAGCCCAATGCGCAACATCGGTGCTCTCCTTCTGAGTTGTTCACAGAGAAGTTTAGATAGCGCCGGGTAGGGCGTATACCCACAGGGAGACAAGCGGACCCGGACCCTAAACTACAGGCAACTCTACCCAGTTGCGCCAGCTTTTCAAGGGGCAAAACCCAATAGAGCGGGGGTGGTCTACCGCTTGACAAGGCATATGAACTGAGGACTGTCTGTTAAACTATTCGGGGTTTTGCGTGGCGAGCAGCCGGTCGACTTCGCTGGCCAGTTGCTGCTTGAGGTTGGGGTCCAGGTCGTTCCAGTGCACATCCATCAGCGCGCCCTGCAGGGCGTAGAGCATGACTCTGGAAGCGTTGATGCCACGGTTGCGAATACTGATAAATGCCTCTACCGGGCCTATGCGGTGCAGATCGTCGTAGGAACGGATACCGATAGAGTGCAGAATATTGACAGAGGCCAGGCCCAGGTTCTTCAGTTTCAGTAGTTCTGATTGGCTCGGATGCATTCAGTTTTCCCTACTAGGTTTAACGTCCAGGTAATGCGATCACTCCCTCAATCGCGCGACTGAACTTAACATACTTCAACGCTCCGCCAATAAACATTATTGCCGACGCACAGCGGACAGCGTCTGTTACACCTCCCGGCAAAGACTGGCGGACCCGCATATTTTGGGACCCCCTTGGGTAAAGTGGGCAGCGGAGTTTGTTTACTTTAGCCCGCAATGTAAAAATAGGCTGCTATGGAACACTAATGTTAGACGTATCTCTTCGGCGTATCCTCTTTGGTCTCGGTGATACGCATGTCATCCTCGATCCCGAATCCGGGCAACTGCTGCACCCCGAGGCCCTGGTGGCCTTCCAGCGCCTGTGCAGGGATGCCCGGGATGCGGGTTTCGCCCCCCGGGTTGTCTCCGGTTTCCGTGACTTCAAGCGCCAGCGCACTATCTGGAACAGCAAAGCTCAGGGGGTGCGGCCGGTTCTCGACAGCCGCGGGTTGGCCTTGGACATTTCTCGCCTGGCGCCGAGGGATCTGGTATTTGCCATCCTGCGCTGGTCTGCACTGCCCGGTGCTTCCCGCCACCACTGGGGCACGGATTTCGATATTATCGATGCTGCTGCAGTACCGGAGGATTATCGCCCGCAACTGACACCACAGGAAGTGGCCAGCGATGGGGTTTTCGGCCCCTTCCACCAGTGGCTGGATACGCGTATTGCCTCAGGTCGGAGTTACGGCCTGTTTCGCCCCTACGCCAAGGACTTCGGCGGCGTAGCCCCGGAGCGCTGGCATCTCAGCTATGCACCATACGCCTGGGAACTGCAGCAACAACTTACACCGGGGCGCTTGGACGAACAGCTGCGCCGCAGCAATCTGGCCCTCTGCGACACGGTGTGTGAGCAGCTCCAGGAAATCTATACGCGCTTTATATGGGTCCCGGATCACTGTTACCCAGGATTTTCACAGTGCTGAGGCGAGCGGTGTTTATTATCTGGTCCACCGGTTCTGATTACCGGGGGCGGTGGTTGCAAGTGCCCGCTATCCCTGCCAAGCTGCGCTGGCAAAAGGGTCCTGACGTACGCACCCGCTACAGCCTGAGGGACATTGTGGAATAGTGGATACAAAAGGCGGGAAGTTTATTATCAATAGCCAAGCCAATCCCCGTGATGTGTGGGGCTCCATGCGCGCGGAGGCCGCTGCAGCGGCCAGTGGCGAGCCGATTCTGGCGAGCTATTTCCACAATACCATTTTGCGCCACCGGTCTCTCGAGCACGCCATTGCCGACCAGCTTGCCACCATCCTAAACCACAGTGCCCTGACGGCTGCTTCCCTGCAGGAAGTGATCGCCGCAGCCCTGCAAAGCGATCCCGAGATCGCCCGTTGCATGCTCGCCGATATTTGTGCCTGGTACGACCGGGACCCAGCCTGTAACCAGTACCTGATTCCCTTTCTTTACTTCAAGGGCTTCCACGCCCTGCAGTCGCACCGGATTGCCCACTGGCTTTGGCAGCAGGGACGCTCCACCCTGGCTCTGTACTTCCAGAGCCGGGTATCGGAGCAGTTCTCTGTGGATATCCACCCGGCGGCGACATTTGGCAGCGGTATCATGATCGACCACGCGTCCGGGCTGGTGGTGGGGGAAACCTGTGTGGTGGGTGACGACGTTTCCCTCCTGCACTCAGTCACGCTGGGTGGCAGTGGTCGCGGTTCGGGGGATCGCCATCCAAAAATCGGTCGCGGAGTGATGATCGGTGCGGGTGCCAAGGTACTGGGGCCGGTACGGGTGGGGTCGGATGTGAAAATTGCCGCCGGTAGCCTGGTGTTGCAGGATGTCCCGGACCACACTACGGTGGCGGGGGTACCGGCGCGCCCGGTTGGTGGCCGAACCGGGGAAGCCCCTGCCTTTACCATGGATCAGACCCTGGACCCAGATGTATAACAGAGGGATCAAGGGATGCCAGAAGCCACGTACAGTCTGATCTTTCGCGGTGACCTGATTGAAGGATTTACCGCCAATGAGGTAAAAACCCGTATGGCCCGCCTTTTCAAGAGCCAGGCACAGTCTGTTGAGCATCTGTTCAGTGGGCGACCGTTAATTTTGAAAAAAGGGCTCAGCCGCGCCCATGCTGAGCAGTTCCAGGTCACCCTTGGCAAACTCGGCGCGCAGGTGACCATCAGAAATGAATGCAGCGGCGAAACTATCCAGGTTGGCTCCGCAACCAAGTCACAACCCGCTGACGGGCTTAATACCTCCACTGTGCAGGCACCCAACTGGACGCTCGCGCCAATGGAGGGGAATCTGGTCAGGGATCACGAGCGCAAGGAGGTGGCGCCAGTGCGGGTTTCTGTGGGGCATATCAGCCTGCGTGCAGCGGAGGGCTTCCTGCTCGATGAAACGGAGCGGGACCGGGGCGAGATCTTACCGGTACAGGTTCCGCAGTGGGATATCCATTGAGCAATTCTGACGCGGCACTGTTACCCTGGCGAGATGCAAATCACTACCGGCTACGGGCCGGTAGTGTTGTCTTTATCCCAACGTTTATTTGCCGGGGCAGTCGGCAGCGGCCCGCTCAGCCTTCTTTTTTTTGGTAGCGCTCGCGAGAAGCCAGCACCTCTCTGCGCGCAGCTTCCCTATTGGCCCAGCCTTCCACTTTCACCCACTTGCCGGACTCCAGTGCCTTATAGTTCTCAAAATAGTGCTCAATCTGCTTGATCAACAGCTCCGGCAGGTCGCTGATTTCCTCAACATGATCATACAGCTTGGTGAGTTTGCTGTGCGGTACGGCCAACAGTTTGGCATCAACACCAGATTCGTCGGTCATGTTCAGCACGCCGACCACACGAGAGCGGATAACGGCACCAACCATGACCGGATAGGGTGCTACCACCAGCACGTCCAGGGGGTCTCCGTCTTCAGACAAAGTCTGGGGTACATAGCCGTAGTTGGCCGGATAGAACATCGGGGTGGCAACAAAGCGATCTACAAAAACTGCGTCCGAATCCTTGTCAACCTCATACTTTATGGGATCGTGGTTGGCAGGAATCTCAATGATTACGTTGATATCGTTGGGCAGGTCAATTCCTGCGGGGATTTTGTCGAAGCTCATTGCTGGTCCTGACTGGGTAAATGGAAAATTTTGGAGCGCGGATTATATACGCTGGTCAACCGTGCGGAAAGCTGCGACCTTCTGGCAATGCGTTGGCGTCGAAGGCGTTCGGCGGGTCTATCCTGTAATGCATTGATAACAACAATGGGGCAGACCCGTCATGGTAAAAGCTCGGGAGGTAAAAACCCTGCAGGAGGCCCGCGCAATTGTGGAGAGGCGCGGTCTCAGTCATGTCAAAGTGGGCCTTTTCGATATCGACGGAGTATTGCGCGGCAAGTATATGAGCCGTGACAAATTCTTTTCCGCACTGGCTAAAGGCTTTTCTTTTTGCGATGTGGTGCTGGGCTGGGATGTGAAAGACCAGCTCTACGACAATGTCCGCTACACCGGCTGGCATACGGGCTACCCGGACGCACCGGTACGTATCCTGCCTCACAGCTGTCGTGATGTTCCTTTCGAGGACAATATGCTGTTGTTTTTGGCGGAATTTGACGGTCGTGCCGAGGCATTGTGCCCGCGTGCAGTTCTGCGCCGAGTGGTGGAACGCTGCCAAGCCATGGGGTTTGCGCCTTTTGCGGCGCTGGAGTATGAGTTCTTCCTGTTTGATGAAACGCCGGAATCGGTACGCAGCAAGGGCTTTCGCAACCTCAAACCCTTCACTCCGGACTGGTTTGGCTATTCGGTACTGCGCAACTCGGTACATTCGGGACTCTATCGGGAAATCCTCGATCTGGGTGAGCGCATGGATTTCCCGCTGGAAGGGTTGCATACGGAGACGGGTCCGGGGGTTCTGGAGGCGGCCATCGCTGTGGATAGTGCCGAGGCAGCGGCGGACAAAGCCGCTCTGTTTAAAACTTTTATCAAGGTGCTGGCCCAGTGCAGGGGCCTGATGGCGACTTTTATGTCCCGCTGGTCCAGTCACTATCCCGGACAGAGCGGCCATATTCACTTATCCCTGTGTGATACCCGCAGCGGGGACTCCGTCTTCGTCGATTCGCGTCAGGCCCAGGGTATGAGCGAGACCATGTGCCAGTTCCTCGCCGGGCAGCAGCGCCTGATGCCGGAATTTCTGGCACTGCTCGCTCCCACAATAAACAGTTATCGCCGCCTGGTACCCGGCTTCTGGGCACCCACCGGTGCCAATTGGGGTGTGGAAAACCGCACCACCGCCCTGCGCGCCATTCTGGGCAATAGCCAGTCCCAGCGTATTGAATACCGGCTGGGTGCCGCTGATGCCAATCCCTATCTGGCTCTGGCTGCCGCTCTGGGTTCCGGCCTTTACGGCATCGTGCAGCAGTGGCAGCCCAGTGACCCCATTGAAGGCAATGCCTATGCGCTGGCCCCGCAGGCCCAGCAGGCACTGCCCACTACCCTGTGGGATTCAGCGCAGAGTCTGAAAAAATCCCAGGCGGCGCGCGAATTGTTCGGCTGCGAGTTTATCGATCATTTTGCTGCGAGCCGGGAGTGGGAGGAGCGTGAGTACCGGCGACATGTGAGTGACTGGGAACTGGACAGGTATTTCGAAATCATCTGATCCGGAATAGTGATGCGCGTCCTATATCCGGTGGTGAACCCGGTTACAGGCCAGTGCCGAGCAGAAAAATGCCAGTTGGACGATGTTTTCGCACCGACAGTTTTCCGGTGGCCAAGCGTTGGGTTGGGGAGAGCTATCGCGGTGCAAATAAAAAAAGGGTTTTTTGAGCATGCGCTATCTGCAATGTATTTCACCGATTGATAACAGTGTGTATCTGGAGCGGGCTCTGGCTGGCGAAGCGGAAATTCGTGTGGCCCTGGACAGAGCAGCGTCTGCCCAGCGGGCCTGGCGACTGACACCAATAGCCGAACGCATCGCCGTAGTGCATCGGGCGGTGGAATGTTTCTGTGATCGCAAGAAGCGCCTCGGCGAGGAACTCTGCTGGATGATGGGGCGCCCCATTCGATACTCAGGGGGGGAGATTGACGGTTTTGCCGAACGCGCCTGCACCCTGGCGGATATTGCCGAGACGGCTTTGACAGATATCCCATTGCCGTTCAAGCCGGGTTTCACCCGTTTTATCCGTCGCGACCCCCTGGGTATTTCCCTGGTCATCGCCCCCTGGAATTATCCCTATTTAACCGCGGTGAATGCAGTGGTGCCCTCTTTGCTGGCGGGCAATGCGGTTATCTTAAAGCACTCCGCACAAACCCCCCTGTGCGCCGAGCGTATGGTGGAAGCTTTTCGGGAGGCGGGGCTTCCCTACGGTGTCTTCCAGTATCTGCATCTCGATCATCCCTGTACCCAGCGGCTGGCGTGCGCCGGGGAGATCCAGCATATCGCCTTTACCGGCTCAGTGGATGGCGGTGCGGCTATAGAGCGCAGTGTGGCTGGCCGTTTTGTGCAGCTGGGTCTGGAGTTGGGTGGCAAGGACCCCGCATATGTGCGCGCGGATGCCGACTTGCAACTGGCGGTTGAGTCAATAGTGGACGGGGCCTATTTTAATTCCGGGCAGTCTTGCTGTGGCATTGAACGGGCCTATGTCCACGAGCAGCTATTCGACGAATTTGTCGCGCGTGCGGTCGCCATCATACGTCAATATCGTCTCGGGCATCCGCAGGACCCTCAGACCACTCTGGGGCCATTGGTGTGCGCAGCAGCAGCCGACAGGGTGCGGGTACAAATCGATGAGGCGGTGGCAGAGGGGGCTCAGGCGCACTTGCAAACTGGTGATTTCCCAATGGATCAGCGCGGTACTCAGTATATGGCGCCACAGTTACTCACCGGGGTGCGGCATAAGATGCGGGTCATGCGCGAGGAATCTTTTGGACCGGTGCTGGGAGTGCAAAAAATACATGACGATGGCGAGGCGCTGGAACTGATGAATAACAACCGGTATGGGCTCTCTGCAGCGCTATTCAGTCGCGATGAAGGGGCTGCCCTAATGATTGCAGATCACCTGGAAACAGGTACGGTTTTTCTGAATAGGTGTGACTATCTGGACCCGGAGCTGGCCTGGAGCGGCGTAAAACAGTCGGGCAGGGGGTGCACGCTGTCCCGTATCGGTTTCGAGCAGTTGACCCGGCCCAAGTCGTTTCATTTTAAAACCGGCAAAGAGGAAGGGCGGAAGGGCAGTTTGCTGTGAGATAACGTGGATGAGGGGGGGATTGAAGCAATTTTTTTGCTCTCCCTGAAGTTAAAGGCCGGGGAATATTCTGTTGAGGGCAGAGCATTAGATTCCAAATGGGCGCCTTTTTTTGTCCAGGGGAAAGTGGGGAATCAGGTGTGTAGCCGCAGTTGGACTGCGCTAACTGCATTGGTATTTGTATTCCCACCGGGGATTATTTTTGGACGACATGCCATTGACCTGTAAAGCTGATTGCTCATGAACGATCATTTGCAACCTGTTCAAAATCAGAGAAGCCATAAGGGGGTGATGTGGATCAATACCGGGTAAATTGGCATTATCCCACGACTATCTGGGTAGGGCCCGGCAGGGTGGCGGAGCTTGCCAGTGCCTGCACAGAACTTAGGGTAAAGCACCCACTGCTGGTAACCGACCCCACCCTCGCCGGGCTGCCCCTGATTGAGCGTGTACGCAATCTCTGTGTTGACAGAGGTTTGAACCTTGAAATTTTCTCAGCCATCAAGCCTAACCCCAACAGTGAAAATATTGATTGTGGTGTTGGGCTGCTGCGAAAAAAAAACTGTGATGGGGTGATAGCTTTTGGCGGTGGCTCTGCTATAGACGCCGGCAAGGCGATTGCCCTGATGGCCGGGCAGCGCCGACCGATTTGGGATTTCGAGGATGTTGGTGATAACTACAGGCGTGTAGATACGAATGGTATGCTGCCGGTGATGGCGGTACCCACAACTGCGGGGACCGGCTCGGAAGTGGGGCGGGTGGCGGTCATCACCGATGAAAAGGCACAGGTCAAACGCCTGATTTTTCACCCGCAACTCCTGCCCGATATTGTGATCCTGGATGCGGAGCTGACTCTGGGGCTACCGCCCGGGATCACCGCGGCCACGGGAATGGATGCACTGTCCCATCATCTCGAATCCTACTGTTCACCCATGTATCACCCCATGGCGGAGGGTATCGCTCTGGAGGGGATGCGCCTGATCAAGAAATATCTGCCAAGAGCCTATACAACCGGTACTGATCTGGCCGCGCGCCAGCAGATGCTGGTGGCTGCCAGTATGGGCGCTACCGCCTTCCAGCGCGGGCTGGGCGCGATCCATGCGCTGGCACATCCCCTTGGCGCCCTACATAACAAACACCATGGGTTGCTCAACGCGGTGTTGATGCCCTATGTACTGGTGGCCAATCGCCCGGCCATCGAGGCACCCATGGCGTGTCTGGCGCGCTATCTGCAACTTGCCGATGGGGCGCCGTATGGTAGTGGGTTTGAATCGGTGCTCACCTGGGTCCTCGGGCTGCGCAAACAGTTGGGGATTCCCCATAGCCTCGCTGATATCGGCATAGGTACCGCCAATGCCGATACAATAGCTCAGATGGCCGCTGTAGATCCCTCCGCCACCAGCAATCCCATATCGTTTGGTGCAGAGGAATATCGCGAAATTTTTCTGCGCGCCTGCGTGGGCACTGTCAAACTGTAAGAGTTTTCTCCTCTGCGTCGACAGAAGAGTATCGATCAACCGGACATATCATTAGGATTCGACTATGCGCGGTATCTTTGCCCTATTCATGCTTCTGGCTGCCACCCTTGGCAGCGCCCAGGAATCCTCCAATATCCGCACCGCCGTCTTTGCCGGCGGCTGCTTCTGGTGTATGGAACCACCCTACGACAAGGTGAATGGTGTGCTTGAAACCACCTCCGGCTACAGTGGGGGGCATGTGAAGAACCCAACCTACGACCAAGTCTCTGCGGGGGGTACCGGTCACGCCGAGGCGATACAGATAACATACGATGCCAATAAAGTCAGTTATTCCGATTTGCTCAGGATCTTTTGGCATAATATTGATCCTTTCGATGCCGGTGGCCAGTTCTGTGACCGGGGAGGTCAGTACCGCAGTGAGATCTTTTACAGTAATGAGCAGGAAAAGGAGCTGGCGGAAGCGAGCAAGAAAAAAGTGGAAGCGGAGTTGGGTAAGAAAGTGGTGACCCAGATACAGCCCGTCAGCACCTTTTATCCCGCTGAGGCCTACCACCAGAACTACTACCAGCGCAACCCTCTGCGCTATAAATATTACCGCTTTCGCTGTGGACGGGATCAGCGTTTGAAGGCGGTTTGGGGGTAACGCGCAGACTGGTTATGGCTGTTTGGTCCGGTATGCCTGAATTGATTTGCCGCCCTTGAGAAATCTGTGCAACTGTGCGTGATGATGTGCCTTTTGGGGTTGTCCCCTGGCCTGTTGCGGGTCTCAGAGAGTAATCCGGCAATTTGCCGGGCTCCCGGGTGGCTTGTGTGCTAGCAGAGAGGAGATTGCTTCTCTCTGGTCTTGATGCCGATAGTGGGCTTGCCGGCTTTGATGCTCTTCTGTTGCCTGGTGGGAGGGGGAGCTTTTCTTCCGATCCGGGAATACTTATCCTTCGCATGCTCTTTTGCCGGAAGTGAAGAACCCATGACCCTGAGTGCACTGATTGTCGCCGGTATTTTTTTACTGGTCCTTTTTTCCCTGATTTTTACCCGTATCCGCCCCTCTCAGGTGTTCGCTTCGGCTGCTGTTGTCTGTTTTCTGACCGGCTTGGTGCCCGCGGAATCGGTGCTGCAAAAAGCGGTCAACCCCGGTCTGGTCACCCTGGTTGTGCTTCTTCTTACCTCCTTGGGGCTGGAGAAAGCCCGCTGGCTGCGCAGTATCTCGGATGGATTGATTGGCGGTTCACTGAGAGGCAGTTTGCTTAAGTTGACCAGCGCAACCGCTCTCAGTTCTGCGTTCTTAAATAACACTGCTGTAGTTGCCGCACTGGCTTCCAGTGTCAAAGCGCAGAGGCGCCACCCACCCGCTAAGTTGCTATTGCCACTCTCCTATGCGGCAATACTCGGCGGCACACTGACACTGATTGGGACCTCCACCAACCTGATTGTGAACAGCTTTGTGCTGGACCGGGGAATGCCCGCGCTGGATTTTTTCGCGTTCCTGCCCATAGGTGCCTGTGCAACCGTCGTTGGACTTGGCGTATTACTGGTTGCCAATCGCTTGCTGCCCGAAGGCCCGGTCGATGAGGAGACTTTTGCACAGTACCTGTTGGAGGCCGAAGTGGCCGCCAACTCTCCCCTGGATGGCCGCAGTGTCGAGCAAAACAAGTTGCGACGGTTGGAGGCACTCTACCTGATTGAGATAGTACGCGGTGGACAGACGATCAGCCCGGTGGCTCCTACCGAGGTATTGCGCAACGGTGACAAGCTGATCTTCAGCGGGGATATACGGGACCTCGAACGCCTGAAGGATATCGAGGGCCTGCGCTTGTTCGCGTTTGAGGACGAAGCGCTGCACCTGGATTTGACCGAGGTGGTGCTTACCCCGAGTTCCACTATTATCGGTGAGTCATTGAAGAGTTGTCAGTTTCGCACACGATTCGATGCTGCGGTGGTGGCCATGCGCCGCGGTGGTGACCGCATTTCCGGAAAGCTCGGTGAGATTCCGCTTCAGGCAGGTGATGCACTGCTTCTGGCGGTGGGGCAGGATTTCAAACATCACCGCAATATTGATAAAAACTTCTATGTAATCAGTGGCTCACAGGTGCAGAGGCAGTTGTCTTGGCGGGATAGCTGGCTGCTCGGGGCAGGCTTTGCGGTGGTGGTAGCCGGTGCGGCTGTGGGGGTGTTTTCCCTGCTGAAAGGACTTGTGGTGTTACTTGGCTGCATGATTGGTCTGAATATAGTCTCCACCTCCGAATTACAGCGCCGATTTCCATTCCAGATCTGGATTATTATTGCCAGCGCCCTGGTACTGGCCGAGGCTTTTTCCGCGAGTGGTTTGGCGGATACCCTGGCATCGGGTATGCGTGCTACCCTCGAGGATGCAGGCCCCTCAGTGGGTTTGATCGCTATCTTTCTATTGACACTGCTGTTGACAGAGTTGATGACCAATAATGCTGCCGCAGCTTTGGTTTTTCCGTTGGCATGGGGCCTTGCAGAGAGCTTTGGCGTTAGTTGGATGCCCTTTGTAATGGCGGTGGCCTATGGTGCGAGTGCCAGTTTTTTAACGCCATTTGGCTATCAGACCCATTTGATCGTGCAAAACCTCGGCGGTTACCATTTGCGGGATTTTATGCGCTGCGGATTGCCTTTGACAATCATCTATAGTCTGACGGTATTAACGCTTTTGCCTCTGGTCTTCCCCTTCTACTCCTGAGATATTTTTCATGCGCCAGTGTGGGATTCACACGCTGGCTGTACTGGCAATCTGCATAGATGCAATACACGTAGGGCAGTCTTTTATTGAAACCTATTTTCTTTTTAGTGCTTTCTATCGCTGAAAGCGATTGCGCAGCCTGTTGCTTTTTCTCTGCCAGTTGTGCGGCTTTTGTTTGACAGCGAAGTCGAGCTCTCCGTTCCTCCCACTAGCTGTCCATAGGATGCCGCATAATTTCACTACGGGGATAGTTTAAATTACAGGGTACACGCCAGTCAGTAGTCGATAGTGCCCATTGCCGGTGTTGTACCCGCTTGGATAACTTTTTTTGCAGGAATAATCGGAATATTGATAGATAACTGTGCAAGGTAATTTGGGAGGCTCAAAAGTTAGGCAAAAATTTTTTATTTTGCAGAAATTTCCTTATGGCAAGATGATTTTAGAAAGAACAGTTTTTAGCAATTTGTTATTAAAGTGTTCTGGCTGCCAGTGTAATGATCCGTTAAAGTGGAATCTCTTCACACGGCGCTAACATGTACGCCGCGTGGGTTGGAGCATGGCCAGGGAGTTTGACTGGCGTGTAAGACAATATAGAGAACTAACAGGGTAGTTATATGAAAGAAAATAATAGGCGCTGGCTAACCATCTGTGGCGCTCCATCACTGCTGGCAATAGCCATTGCCGCATTGTCAAGCCCCGCTGTTGCACAGGAAACCCTTCTGGAGGAAGTCATTACCATCGGTACCCGTGTGGAAGGGCGCTCCGCCACAGATTCCGCCGCGCCCATTGATATCGTAACCGGTGAGGCGTTTGTCAATCAGGGGGATGGGGATCTCAACAACCTGCTGCGCAATATTGTGCCCTCTTACAATGTCAATACAAAGCCCATTTCGGATGCGGCTTCCATTGTGCGCCCGGCCAACCTGCGCGGCTTGCCGCCGGACAGTACCCTGGTACTGGTGAACGGTAAGCGCCGCCACCGCGCCGCTGTCATTTCCTTCCTTGGCAGCGGTGTCTCCGATGGCGCTCAGGGACCGGATATCTCCGCTATCCCCGCTATTGCCCTGAAGCAGGTTGAGGTGTTGCGCGATGGCGCCGCCGCCCAGTACGGCTCTGATGCGATTGCCGGAGTGATCAACTTCCAATTGAAGGATGCGGCCGAAGGTGGTGCTGTAGAAATGAAGCATGCAACTACTGCTGATCGGGATGGCGATCAGAACATGATAGCTGCGAATATTGGTTTGCCATTGACCAGCGCCGGCTTTGTGAATGTCAGTATGGAATATCGCGAGCAGGATGCCACCAGTCGCAGTGTGCAGCGCGATGACGCAGCGCAGCTGATTGAGAATGGTAATAGTTTTGTTGCCAGTCCGGCCCAAATCTGGGGCCAGCCGGAAGTGGATGATGATACCAAGTTCTTTGTCAACAGTGCCATTGAACTGAACGATGCCGTTGAGCTTTATGCCTTTGGCAACTATGCCAGCCGCTCTATAGACGGGGGTTTTTATTTCCGTAACCCTGAAACGCGCGAAGGGGTTTTTGCTACCAAGGTTCTGCGAGATGAAGATGGGGATGGGGTTCCTGAAGAAATACTCGTACCTTTAATAGGGGATCTTGATGCGAGTAATGGCATCGACGATTGCGAGGGCTTCACTGTTGCAGAGGCGCACGATAGTGATGAGTGCTTCTCCTTTACCGAAATGTTCCCCGGTGGCTTTACCCCCCGTTTTGGCGGAGATCTGGAGGATTACGCCCTGGTATTTGGCGTGCGCGGAGAACTTGCGAATGGTATCGGCTACGATGTCAGTGCCAGCAGGGGGCATAACCAGGTAGATTTTACTATCTATAACACCGTGAATGCGACATTGGGGCCGGATTCTCCCACTGCATTCAGCCCCGGTGGCTACGTTCAAAACGAAACCAATTTGAATATCGATTTGACCAAGGCTACGGAAATTGCCGCGAGAACACTCTACATGGCCGCTGGTTTGGAGTGGCGCGAGGAAGAGTTTAAAGTGAGGATGGGGGATGAGGCCTCCTGGGCAGTCGGTCCTTTGACCGAGCAGGATTTCCTGATCGGCTCCAACGGTTTCTCCGGCTTCGGGCCGGAAGTGGTCGGTACCTTCGACCGGGACAATATCGCACTGTACTCCGACTTCGAGTTGCAGGCCAGCGATAACCTGCGTCTCGGCGCCGCCCTGCGCTGGGAGGATTTCTCCGATTTTGGTGATACTTCCAATATCAAATTGTCAGGGCACTATGTTGTCAGTGATGTGCTGGCACTGCGCTCTACCATCAGTACCGGTTTCCGTGCGCCGACCCCCGGCCAGTCCAATATCACCAATGTCACGACGGCGTTTACGGATGGCAAGCTGGCAAATCGCGGCACTATTCCTCCGACAAATCCGATCGCAGTGCTCAAAGGGGGCAGGCAGCTTCAGCCGGAGGAGTCTTTGAGTATTGCCCTGGGAGCGATCGTTTCAGCAGGTGATTGGGACGTGACCCTCGATTTTTTCCAGATTGCGGTTACCGATCGCATTACACAGTCCGCCAATCAGGAACTCAGTGACGAAGAGCGTGCGCAATTGGTGGCCGATGGCATTAGCGGTGCCGACTCTCTGTCATTTTTCCGTTTTTATACCAATGATTTTGATACCAAAACCCGCGGTATCGATCTGGTGGCCACTTATCCGCTGGGAGATGCCACCGATTTGGGTTTCGCTGTGAACTGGACGGATACCGAGGTGACGGATTTCCGTCCAGAAACCATGGATGCCATGCGTCTCAGGCAGTTGGAAGACGGCCTGCCAAACCTTCGGGGCAATGCAACCCTTACCCATGCTGGAGACGGCTGGCGGGGCCTGGTCCGCCTGAATTACTATGGTAGCTATTGGGAGGCACACCTGGATGATTACAGCCTGCCCATTGATGCTGGAGATGAGTGGACGCTGGATGTTGAGGCGGCCTATGATTTCTCGGAGTCCCTGTCTTTGATTGCCGGTGCCGAGAATCTGTTGAACAATTATCCCGACAAAAATCCCTGGGCGGGTGTAGCCGGTGCCGAGTATCCGGAAACCGCTCCCATGGGCTTTAACGGCGCACTCTATTACGTGCGCGCACAATGGGATTTCTAAGGCCAGGTACCAGCCTCCCGGTAAACTGCTCTGGCGGACCCAGTCTGGGTCCGCCAGGTTGCCGGGGCAAAGGGCTGGCTATGGTAATACTAGCAATCAAACCGGACGGGGGATACCCGTTTGATTGCCACCTTTAATACAGTCCGCGCAAACGGGCGGGAATACATTTCTTTCAAGAAATCACACCGCCTCCGGGCCGGTGGCGAAAATTTTTTATGCCGCTTATTCGGCAGCTTACATATCCCATAGGGAGTTGGTGGCCATGGAGAGTGTGATGCGTTCCTTGTCCTGTATTTGCTTTAGATCCTCAAAGACTTCCTTCACCTCCATGGATTCTATCGCACCGTAGACGGCTTCGTAGAGACCGGAGAAATAGCGGTCCACTTCCCGCCCCATATTGTTGATTTCCCTGATGGTGGGGGGATCGCTCAAGGGCAGATGGCGAATAAAGTCCTGTGCACTCTCTTCATGGGTGTATTGCAGCCAGGTCTGCATGACTTTTTGCTGCGCTACTGTGCCATAGTTGGAGAGGTTTCTCGCCATACGCTGTTCGTGTTCCAGCATATGTTTCAATAGAAGCCCCGTTCGGTAGTCCTCTGATTTATTCAGCAGATCCTCGTAGAGCCTCGCCATATCCAGATGGAACTTTTCTGCGTCTTTTATAATCTCGAATGCCTGCTTGAAGGTTTTCATAAGCTTGCCCTTTGCTTGCTGGTGGCTTTTTATTGGGCAGGAAAAACAGGTCGTGTGCTTTTGCAGCCATACCCTTATGTATCGTTATAGTGCATTTATCCAGTTGATCAAGAGTTGTGGGAATACGCCAAACAGCAGCAGGGCTGCGGTTAGTACGACCAGTAACCACTGGCCGGATATTGCGATTTGTACGCTGCCGTTGGAGTCCGCGGAGAGCGTGGGATCGCGCTGTACCATGGTTAACAGCAGTCTCAGATAGTAGAAAAGCCCCAGGGCACTGCCGATCACAACCCCTGCCAGAAGTACCCACATCTGTCCCTCTACACCCGCGGTAAAGATATAGAATTTGCCGATAAAGCCGATGGTCAGAGGGATACCTGCCAGGGACAGTAACATGGCTGCGAGGCAGCTGGCCAGCCAGGGTGAGCGCCACAGCAGCCCCTGGTAAAAATCCCTCTGGTAGGGATTGAAGTCATCGGACGGTGGATTTTCCGGATACTCCCCTTTGAGAATCCTGTCTTCGACGGAATCCGCCACCAGGCCAATTACGGCAAAAGCCCCCAGTGTGGTGATGATATAGGCCACCAGATAATAGATAACGGCTTCGGTTCCGAAGGTGCTCTTGCCGATGATAAATGCCACCACCAGATAGCCGATATGTGCGATAGAGGAGTAGGCCAGGAGGCGCTTGATATTGGTCTGCATCAGCGCCAAGAGGTTGCCGACCAGCATGCTTGCGATGGCCATGATGGAAAGCAGGTTGATCAATACGGGACTTCCGTAGAGGTCCAGAGTGGTAAAGAAGCGCAGCAGGAATCCGATCACTGCACCTTTGCTCACAGTGGCAATAAGGGCAGTTGTCGGTGTCGGAGCACCCTGGTAGACATCGGGCGTCCAGATATGAAATGGCACCAGCGATAGTTTAAAAGCGACCGAGATTAAAAGCAGGGTAATTCCTGTGGCAAACAGGGCGGAGGTCTGTGCGAGTTCCGGCATAAGAGCGGCAATACCGCTGAAATCCAGCGCGCCGCTCGCGCTGTAGACCAGGGCAATACCAAACAGGCCGAGCGCTGTGGAAATAGCGGATAACAGCAGGTACTTGATCGCGGATTCCAGAGACTGTGCCTGCTCCCTGCCGGGAGATATATCACCGGTGACCGCGAAGCCCAGCATGGGGTACAGTGCCAGGCTGATCAGTTCGAGTCCCAGAAAGAAGGTGGCGAAATGGCTGGCGCAAACGAGTGTGGTTGCGCCCAGCATCGCCAGTAGCAGGAGTACGTAGAACTCTTCCGGATAACTGACAGGGTTTGCCTTCGGATTGCAGCGCTGGCGCAGGTAGCTATAGCCCATGATACTGACAGCCACTGCCGTCAGTAACAGCAATAGACAGAAAAACAGGGCGGTGTGGTCTACCAGCAGTAACCCGGTAGCCTGGACAGAACTGGCTCCGCCAGAGAGTGTAGCGTCAACCCAGAAACAGGAACCAATTGCGGACAGCAGGGTGATTAAAGTCGTTGCCAGTGCACCCCCGTGCCCGCGCCAAAAGGAAACCTGCAGTAGGAGAATGACAATGCCCGCACTCAGTATCAGTAGTGGCAGTATTGCGAAAAGTTCCTGCGCGCTCATGGAGATTCACTCTCTATTGGATGTGACTTTGCCCAAGTCTGTTCCTGGGAAATAAAGCGGGTGCCGATACCCCGATCTTCGGCATACTGCGCCCTGGCAGCTTCAATATATGATAGGGAACGGGCAACGGTGGGGCTGGCAATATCAAATACCGGTTGTGGGCGCAGGCCCAGCAGCACCAGCAACGCAGCGAGAGAGAGCAGGGCACAGGATTCCCGCAAATTCAGGTCCGCTGTAAGGGTCTGTTGAGAAAGTTTGTGGAGTCGCTGGTGCAGTCCGCCAAAAAACACCCTCTGCATCATGATGAGCGCGTACAGGGCGGCACCAACCAGACCTGTGGCGGCGAGGGCGGTAATCCAGTGATTGCTGCGAAAACTGCCCACCAACACCGTGAATTCGGCGATAAAATTCCCCAGTCCGGGGAGGCCCAGGGAGGCGACTGCGAAGAACAGCGCGATAGCGGACAGTTTGGGCAAAATAGACCAGACTCCGCCCAACTGCGCCATATCGCGGGTATGTAACCGGTGTTGCATGGCACCCACCAGGGCAAACAGGGCAGCGGTGCTGAGTCCGTGGGCGATCATCTGCATCACGGCCCCCTGTATGGCAATCGTATTCAGCGCATAGAGCCCGAGCAGAACAAACCCCATATGGCTGACACTGGAATAGGCCACCAGCCGTTTCATATCACGTTGTGCAAAGGCGAGCATAGCGCCGTAGATCACACTAACGGCACCAATGGTCATCGCCACCGGCGCAAATGCCACAGAGCTCTCGGGAAACAGAGGCAGGTTAAACCGCAAAAGGCCATAAGCACCGGTTTTCAGCAGAATAGCCGCCAGCAGGATACTGCCGGCCGTTGGCGCCTGGGTGTGGGCATCGGGCAGCCAGGGGTGGAACGGAAGCGCGGGTAACTTGACGATAAATGCCACGAAAAAGCCCAGCATCAACCAGTAGGCGGTCGCGGGTGCCAATTGGGCGCCGAGCAGGTCATTGTAATTGAAGGTCAGTTGCCCGGAATTACGGTAGTGGAGGTAAGCCAGTGCCACGATGGCGATAAGCATCAGCAGACTGCTGGCCTGGGTAAAAATAAAGAATTTGATGGCGGCGTAGAGGCGCTGTTCATAACCCCAGACTGCGATGAGAAAAAGCATGGGAATCAGCATTATTTCCCAAAAGAAAAAAAACAGGAAGAGGTCCATTGCCGTGAATACACCGACCACACCGGCGAGGGTCCACAGATAATTAAAATAGAAAAAGCCGCGGCGAAAACGCATATCGTTCCAGGTCATGACCAGTCCGAAAATCCCCATCGCCATAGTCAGAGCCAGCATCAGGAAACCCAAACCATCAATCGCCAGGTGAAAGCTGATTCCAAATCTGGGAATCCAGTTGATCTGCACACTATCCCACCAGGGGCCATTCCCGACCACTTGCGCCGCATCTGGAGAGGGCCAGTAACTGGCGAGTAGCAGACTGGCCAGCAGCAGACTGAGAAGGGCAATCCAGTGCCCGCCCCGCTGTAGATAACGCTCTGAAAGCCAGGCCAGTATGCCGCCAGCGAACAACAGGATAATGATTGCCATTAGTGTCATAGGGCCACCAAAAGTGCCAGAAATAGAATCGATCCCGCAGCAAAGGTTGCCAGGTACCAGCGCACCTGGCCGTTTTGTGAGGCGCTTAGTAGCATATTCAACTGTCGACTGAACGCGGCAGTACCTTTGTACAGCGCGTCGATAATATCGTTGTGATTCAGGCGCGAGAGCGTGTTAAATGGCCTTACCAGCAGGTGGTCGTAGAGCCAGTCGAAACCCCAGCCGCTGAACCAGAATTGCGTAACCCGGGAGCGCTGCTCGCCGGTCTTTTTTTCGCGCCGGAAGAGCTGCCAGGCTACGACCAGGCCAATCAGTGGCATGGCAATGGCCACACCTTCGACCCATGCCGCGGGATGCTTCTCTACGATAGTGCCGAATACTGCCTGGAGAGGCGGTGTCAAGAGTCCACCCAGCAGCGCGAGTGTTGCAAGAATGGCCAAAGGTATTGTCATTACCGGCGTGTTGGCATCTTTACACTGTATAGAGGCGGTCCCCTCAGTGCCGGCAAATACCAGAAAGAGTACGCGAAAAGTGTAGATACCAGTTATCAGGGCGCCGAGGACCCCCGCGAACCAAAGGCTGTTAAACCCCTCGTGAAATTCCCAGGCGCGCAGTAATATTTGGTCCTTACTGTAAAATCCGGAAGTCAAGGGCAGGGCTGCCAGGCAGGCGCAGCCGATGGTAAAGCAGAGACACGTAAAGGGAATTTTCCGGTAAAGGCCGCCCATGGAGAAAATATTTTGCTCGTGGTGCAGGCTCAGAATAACCGACCCGGCGGAGAGGAAAAGCAGTGCCTTGAAAAAGGCGTGGGTCATCAGGTGGAATATGGCCCCGGACCAGGCGCCCACACCCAGGGCTAGAAACATATAACCAATCTGGCTGATGGTAGAGTAGGCCAGCACCCGTTTGATATCACTCTGGGCAATGGCGCTGAATCCGGCAAGAAGCAGCGTGAGAGCGCCGACAGTGGCCACTGCGGTCATCGCCGTTTCAGAGAGTATATACAGTGGGTGCATACGGGCTATCAGATAGACACCTGCAGTGACCATGGTGGCCGCATGGATCAAAGCACTCACCGGGGTTGGGCCGGCCATGGCATCGGGCAGCCAGGTCTGCAGTGGCAGTTGTGCCGATTTGCCCACTGCGCCGCCGAGAAGCAGCAGAGTGGCAATCGTAATCATTTCCCGGTTTGCACCAGGGTCGTCCGCTGCTGTGATCAGCTGCGGGATATTGAGGGTCGAGAACTCATAAAACAGCAGGAACAGGCCAATGGCCATGGCGGTATCGCCGATACGGGTGACAATAAAAGCTTTGCACGCGGCGGTGCCGTTGACAGGGTCTTTGTACCAGAAGCCGATCAGCAGATAGCTGCAAAGTCCTACGCCTTCCCAGCCCAGGTAAAGCAGTACCAGATTATCGGCCATCACCAGAATCAGCATGGCAAAGATGAACAGGTTCAGGTAGGCAAAATAACGGCGGAAATCCGGATCCTTGCGCATGTACCCGGCAGAGTAGAGATGAATCAGAAAACCCACGCCGGTAACGATCATCATCATTACCAGAGCCAGCCAGTCTACATGGAAGTTGATGCCGAGTTGAAGATCCCCCAGCTGCATCCACTGCCAGAGGGCAATATTGACCACAGCGGAGGGGGTCTGCCAAAAAACAGCGGCTGTTGCAACTGCAGTGCATATTGCCGCAATGCCGACACTGCCCACCCCGATCAGCGCGATCACGCTCTCCGGAGGTTCGCGGCGATAAAACAACGGGATACCTACCAGTATCAGAAAGCCAATCAGCGGTAGAAGTGGCACCCAGGCCAAAAGCCCCTGCATATTACCCTCTCAGGTCGTTCAGTTGATCGATATCGACGGTGTGTTTGCGGTGGTAGAACTGCAGTACCAGAGCGAGGGCTATGGCGACTTCTGCTGCCGCCAGTGTCACTACAAAAATGAACATCACCTGGCCATCGGCATTGCCCCAGTGGGCACCGGCAACGACGAACATCAGGGCCGCAGCATTGGTACAGATCTCGACACACATCAGCATAAAAATGACATTGCGCCGCATCATCAGCCCGGCCAAGCCCAGGCAAAAGAGTATCGAGGCCAAAAGGACTCCAGCCTCCAGTCCAGGTGCCGTCTCAATTGGCATTGCCGGATCTCCCTGTTTCTGGTTTTCGATGCCGGGCCAGGTGAAAGGCACCGACCAGTCCTGCCAGCAGCAGCATTGAAGCCAGCTCCACGGCGAGGACATAGTGACTGAAGAGGGCGATCCCCACTTGCTTGGGGCCTATATAGTGGAAAGTCTGATCTGCAGAGAACGGAGCACTGCTGATTAATAAAATCAGCTGAATCAGCAATAGCGCGGATAGCAGGGCCGGTCCAATCCAGGTATTGGGCTGCAGCCAGGCCCGTTCCTGGGCCACGGTGGAATCTCCCTGGTTGAGCATCATGATGACAAATATGATCAGCACCATAATGGCACCGGCATAGATAATGACTTCCAAAGCTGCAGCCAGGGGGGCGCCATACTGGTAAAAAATAACAGCCACGGCCAGCAGGGAAGTGACCAGATACAAAAGTGCATGTACGGCGTTGCGGTGAAAAATCACCATCGCGGTAGAAAGTACCGCTACTGCCGCGGTGAGATAGAATAGGTAATTCACGAAAACCCTCCCACTGTAATGAACATCAGCTGGTATTTTTCACCCCAAAATGAAAATCGTTATTTTTTCCAGGGTTTGATGCCGTATTATAAATTGAGGCCCTTTATGTCCACTGGCTCGGCTTCATTTTGTGCCTCGCCTTTCTCTTTACCGCTGATTGCCTTGCCCGCTACCTGATAAAAACTGTAATCGTGATATTTCCCCGGGCCGTTGATCAACAGGTCTTCTTTTTCGTACACCATATTTTGCCGGTCGTATTCACACATCTCGAAATCCGGTGTCAACTGGATTGCATAGGTGGGACAGGCGTCTTCACACAGGCCGCACATGATGCAGCGCGAAAAATTGATACGAAAATAGGCCGGCCGCCAGCGCCCGTCCGGGTCTTCAGTTTTTTGTAGGGAGATGCAGTCCGGTGGGCAGGCCACGGCGCAGAGGTTGCAGGCCACGCAGCGTTCATCTCCGTCGGGGTCCCGGGTCAAGATGATCCGCCCGCGATAGCGTGGGGCCAGATAGGGCTTTTGGTCTGGATATTGTACTGTGACATTGCGCCGAAACAGGTGCTTGAATACCAGCCACAGGCTGCGTACTTGGCTCGCGATCATCTTGTTCCTCCCGCCGGTTTTTCCTGGGGTTGGCTGGTGCCTAGGCGATCCATAATAGTATCCCTGCGGTGACGAGCAGATTAATCAGTGAAAAGGGCAGCATGACTTTCCAGCCGAACTTCATGAGCTGATCGTAGCGGGGGCGAGGCAGGGAAGCGCGCAGTAAGATAAACAGGGCCACCAAAAACGCGGTCTTCAGGCAAAACCAGACAATGGGAGGCAACCAGGGCCCGTGCCAGCCGCCCAGAAACAGCGTGGTGATCAGTGCTGAGATCAGGATGACGGCGAGATATTCACCCACAAAAAACATGCCGAATTTCATGCCGGAATACTCGGTGTGAAATCCGGCGGTAAGCTCGTGTTCCGCCTCGGGAAGATCAAACGGCGTGCGCCGGCTCTCTGCGATTCCGGCGATAAAAAATACAATAAACCCAAGGAACTGGGGCAGGATAAACCAGTAGTCCGCCTGGGCGTCGACAATATCCCGCAGGTTGAAGCTGCCGGACAGCATCACGACACCCATCAGGCTCAGTCCCATAAACACTTCATAGGAGACTGTCTGGGCGGCGGCGCGCAAGCCGCCGAGCAGGGCGTATTTGTTATTGGAGGCATAGCCACCGAGAATAATGCTGTACACGGCAATGGAACTCATGGCGAGCACAAACAGTAAACCAATATTGAGATCTGTCACGCCGATACTGGGGGACATGGGTACGACCGCAAAGGCGATCAGCATGGTGGCCATCACCACGGTGGGTGCCAGTACAAACACCGGAATATCTGCAAAGCGTGGGATGAAGTCCTCTTTGAAAAAGAGTTTGATCATATCGGCGACGACCTGCAGGGTACCGGAGGGGCCTACCCGATTGGGGCCGGGTCTGTCTTGCCAGAATCCCAGCAGGCGCCGTTCCCCCCAGGTAAGTATGGCCGCCAGCAGTACTGTGACGATCAGGACACCGAAGATATTCAGCAATGTGATCCAGAGTGGTGTGCTCATCGGTCTTTCAGTCCTCAATGCCGGTGGATGTTGCAGCCGGGCGCAGGGAAGCGTATGCGGGTAGTATGGGGGTCAGGGTTTCGAGGCCCGGAAACCCAAAAGGTACGCCCACGCTGCCCGCCGGCATTGCGGGTGCTGAGCGCGCCTCAGCTCGATAGGTGCCGCAGCTGGTCACCAGTTCGATCGGTTGCCCGTCGTGGATACCGGGTATTTTTGCCGCTGCCAGATTAATGAGCACAAAGGGCGATTCAATCGCTTCGGAAATACACATCGACTGGTTGCTGAGTTCCCCGGAGCCAAACAACCGGTAGACCGGCTGCATTTGTACGGGGTTGGGGATGTCCGGTAATTCCCGTGTTGCTGTTCCCATTGCAGGCGCAATCCATTCGGGCATCGGGTGTTCCGGCCGTTTGATGGCCAGGCCGGAAGGTCCCCCCTTGCGTTCACCGCCGATCTGCTCCTGAAATTTATTGATGGCTTGATTGGAATTCCAGCCCGGGGACCAGATATTGGCCTGGAGCAGTGTTCTGTCAGGATTGTGTATGCCCTCCATGCTGAAACTCATGGGAGCATCCGGGTCCTGGAGGGGAGGCCCTTCCGAGACATGTTCTTGTGCATGCACAGCTGTGCGGCCACTGTAACGAACACCCTGGCGGGCGACTTTCAGCCCATCGATACGGTAGTTTTCATCCGGCCCCAGTACACTGAGGACTTCTAAGGCGCTGAACTCCCTGGCGATGGCTTCACTGAGGTCGGTACTGTGCTTCCAACAGGCGATTTGCGACAGTGTCTCGGATTTTTCCGTACAGAATGCCGCCGCATCTACCAGCCAGCGCCAGCTTTCCTGTATAAAGCCTTTGCCTTCATAAATTGCGTAAAAGCGCTGGGCCAGCCCGTTGCTGTTGACAAATGTCCCCTGGGATTCCGCCGTAGCGGCTGCGGGAAAAATCCAGTCTGCGCGCCTGGACGTGGAGTGGAACAGCGTGTCTAGGACTACGACTTCATCAATGTGCTCAAACAAGTCTGCAAGGGATTTTCTATCCAGGCGTCTGTAGAGGTCATTCTCCAATACAATCAGGGTAGTGGGCACTTCATTCCGACCCTCTTCCCTGAGCGTTTGCAACAGTTGCTCAAGATAACCGCTTTCCCCGCTAAAAAACTGGGTGTGCCCCAGACTGTTGGCTTCATCACAGGCCAGGTACAGCATAACGGGCGCTGCTTTTTGTTCGCTCAGGGTAGTGGCGATTTGCGCTGTGGCACGCAATATCTCAGTGTTCCTGCTGGAGGTTCCCGAGACAATCAGTGGATTTTTGGCTTTGCGGAGTATTTCTGCGGTGTGTACAGCGATTTCCCGCTGGTGTGGTTCCAGCCCGGCCGGTATGTTTTCCGGGTTGGAAAGCAGGGGGGGGAGGGCCCGGGCAAACTGTACGACTTTTTCCGCTGGCATAAACAGAGCGGTGGAGGCTATGTCCTCTAGATCCGTGAGCTCTGTTCCGGCAAAAATAATCGGGCTGTGGTCCCCTTCCAGCTGTCGGACAGAAGCATCCTGCCAGAGGGGAATTTTGAGCGACTGTGCCTGTTGTTTTTGGCGATTGCGGGCAGCTTGTCGTATTGCCAGGGAGATGCGCGGTGCCGTGTTATAGATATCTTCAGCAACAATTAACACTGCGTCGGCGGCCTCAATCTCCGGAGTGCTCGGGCACAGGACCCGGTTGTCACTCTGGATACTATTGACCAGATGAAGTAGCGCCTGATCTCTTTGATTGAGACCGGAGAAGAAATTTTCCCGACCCACCAGCTGCCGCAGGGCGAAATTATTTTCCAGGGAGCTGCGCGGCGAGCCGATGCCGAGGATGTGTCTCCTGTTGCCTTGAGCTTGCGATATACGTTGTGCCAAATGCAGGAGCGCTTTTTGTGGGGCGACTTCCCTGTGCAGCTGATGGTCATTTTCTGCCGTGGAGCTGATAACCGCTTCGTGCCGGGCTGAGAACACTTTCTCAATACGTGTCGCGCTGTTGATGTATTCATAGCCGAAGCGACCGCGATCGCAGAGGAAATAGCCATTGATATCCCGGTGATAGAGGTTGATCACCCTGCGCAGAATCGGCTCGTGTCCGTTGCCGGGTTCCCGTGCACCCGGAGCGGTATTACAGCCCACTGCGCAGTGTTCGCAAATCGAGGGTGCGGTCTGCAGGTCCCATTTGCGCACAAAGTGCGCACTGAAGGTTTTATCGGTAAAGACCCCGGTGGGGCAGACTTCTACCAGGTTCCCACTAAAGCCATTTTCCAGCCGCCCCTCTTCCCTGCGCCCGAAATACACCTGATGATTCCTGCCAAGTGCCTGAAGATCTGTCCCGCCGGCATAGTCTTCGTAGAACCGCACACAGCGATAGCAGGTAATACAACGGTTCATTTCGTGGTTAATAAAGGGCCCCAGATACTGGTTGCGATGGGTGCGCTTGGTGCCGCGGTAACGTCGCATCGTGTGCCCGGACATTTCTGTCATGTCCTGCAGATGGCACTCGCCGCCCTCTTCACAGACGGGGCAGTCGTGCGGGTGGTTGATCATCAGGTTTTCGATAATGCTACCGCGAAACGTTTCTGCGGCGTCGGCGCCGATACTGTAAATGGCGCCGTCGCGGATGGGGGTCATACAGCTCATGATCAGGCGGCCACCCTGATCCTCTTTGTCCTTGTATTCGATCATCGCGCACTGTCGGCAGGCACCGACGGAGCCCATTGCAGGATGCCAGCAAAAATAGGGAATATTGAGACCCAGAGACAGACAGGTGCTGAGCAGGTTCTGTTCTCCATCGACCTGATATTTCTCGCCGTCAATCGTAATGGTTGGCATTGTCAGTCCGTTATTGTTGTATCACCCGGGTTTTGGTCAACGCTACCGGTAGGGGCAGCGGTGTTGTTTTATATGGTTGAAGAAATCCTGTTCAAAACGTACCAGGGCACTTTGTAATGGTTCCGCGGCTCCGGGCGCGAGGGCACAGAAAGTATTACCGGGGCCTATGCGTTGGCACTGTTCGCGCAGCAGATCGAGGTCCTCGGAACGCCCTTCGCCCGCTTCGATACGCTGCAATATTTTTACAATCCAGGGCAGCCCGTCGCGGCAGGGGGTGCACCAGCCACAGGATTCACGGGCGAAAAACTGGCAGAGGTTCAGCACCAGTCCCACCGGGCAGGTCTGGTTGTCGAGCACAATAATGGTGCCGGTACCCATACGGCTGCCTGCCCTGCCGATCACGTCGTAATCCATCCGCAGGTCCAGGTGCTCGGGACCGAGAAAATCCGTGGAACCGCCGCCCGGCAGAAGGCCCTTCAGCCGCAGACCGTCGTGCATGCCGCCGGCATGCTGTTCGATGATTTCCCGGATAGGCGTACCCATGGGTAACTCCCAGGTACCCGGATTCTTGACATTGCCGCTCACACCAAACAGCTTGCTGCCGGCATCCTCTCCGCGCCCGAGCCCCCGGTACCATTCAACCCCGAATTCCACCAGGTGGGGAATATTGCAAAATGTCTCTACGTTGTTGACCACGGTGGGCTTCCCCCAAAGCCCACTGACCTGGGGGAAGGGCGGCTTTGCCCTGGGAATCGCGCGTCGGCCTTCCAGTGCGTTCAGCAGAGCGGTTTCCTCGCCACAGATATAATTCCCGGCGCTGCGATGTACGAAAATTTCCAGGCTGAAGCCGCTGGCGCTGATATCGGTACGGAGAAACCCCTGCGTTTTTGCCTCCTCAATGGCATGTTCCAGGCGCTCTGCGGCCAGGTGATATTCACCCCGGATAAAAATGTAACCGATGGAAGCGCCGATGGCGTAGGCG
The DNA here is from genome assembly GCF_030731025.1 of Microbulbifer sp. 2205BS26-8. Lineage (NCBI taxonomy): Bacteria > Pseudomonadati > Pseudomonadota > Gammaproteobacteria > Cellvibrionales > Microbulbiferaceae > Microbulbifer > Microbulbifer sp. 2205BS26-8. The sequence goes on from NZ_JAVAMR010000010.1 coordinate 55,933, forward strand.
GCAATAGCCATACCCTCAAGCAGGAGATGGGGATCGCGCTCCATCAGCAACCGGTCTTTGAAGGTACCCGGTTCCATTTCGTCAGCGTTGCAGACAATAAACTTCTGTTCGGGCGCATCTGCTCCGCGGGGAACAAAACTCCACTTGAGGCCGGTATTGAATCCCGCACCACCGCGCCCGCGCAGGCCACCGTCTTTGACCAGGTCAATAATCTTGTCCGGCGCCATGGTGTGGGCTTTGCGCCAGCCCTCATAGCCCCCGTTGCCCAGGTAGCGCTTGAGATCGGCGGCGACATTCTGATCGGTGACATTTTTAGTCAAGGGATTGATCAGCATGGTATTTCTTCTTTTTTTTGATCAGATTCTCTATGGCAGCTTCATCGAGATTCCGGAACATCTCTTCACCGAGCATTAACACCGGGGCCTTGTCGCAGTCTCCCAGACAGGGGGCTTCCAGCAGGGTGAAGATGCCGTCTGCAGAGGTTTGCCCAGGCTCGATTTTCAAACGCTCGTAAATGTGTTGTTGCAGGCGGTCACAGCCCTTAATCCAGCAGCTGGCACTTTTGCACAGGTAGATGACCTCCTTGCCCACGGGCTGGCGAAAGATCAGCTGGAAATAGGTGGCCACAGATTCCAGTTGTGCTGCGGGAACATCCAGGTAGGCGGAGATCGCCTGTAGGGTGCCATCGGAAATCCAGCCGCGATATTTCTGGACGATTCTGAGTGCTTCCAGTCCCACAGCAGACTTGTTCTCGTAGTGAGAAGCTTCGCGATCGATTTCCGCTTTTTCCTCGGCTGTGAGGTCGCCGGGCATGTTTTCTGGGTTCGCGCTGCTGTGCTCCATTACTTCAATCACTTCCGGTTCTAGTAAGCTGGACATATATGCTTCCTCGGCCGACTTCGGGGAGGCATATGTGAAGTGGCTGTGCCGCTGAAATTCACTGTGGCTGGGGCATAAAGCTCTCTCCTGTGCACTGGTCTCCTCCATTGTGATGGCGGCCTGGGCCGCGCACTTCTCTAAAGTTTCTACCGATCCACATCCGCCATCACAAAATCAATGCTGGCAATAATTGCTATCAGGTCGGCAATCAGCAGCCCCCGTGACACCAATGGAATCATCTGCAGATGCGGGAACGACGGGGTGCGGATTCGGGTGCGATATGAGACGGTACCGCCGTCACTGACAATCTGGTAGCTGTTCAAACCCTTGGTGGCCTCTATGGGAAAACAGACCTCGCCGGCGGGCATTACCGGGCCCCAGCTGTTATTTACAAAGTGTTGAATCAGTGTCTCGATATCCTGCATGGTGCGTCCCTTGCGCGGAGGGGTGGTCAGCGGATGATCGGATTTATAGGGACCTGAGGGCATGTTTTCCAGGCACTGGCGAATAATGCGCAGGCTCTGCCACATTTCGTCGACCCGCACCCGGCAGCGATCGAAACAGTCTCCACCATCGTAGCTGGGGATATCGAACTCGTACTGGTCGTAACCGCTATAAGGGCGTTTCTTGCGCAGGTCCCACGCCAGTCCCGTGGCGCGCAGGCCCGGCCCGGTCACCCCCCACTCCAGAGCTTCGTCGGTATCGTAGACGCCAATACCGCGGGTACGCCTTTGCAGCAGTTTGTTTTTGACCACCATGCCGTCGTAGTCGCGCAGGCGCGCGGGCATATAGTCGAGAAATTCCCGCAACATTTTGTCCCAGCCCTCGGGCAGGTCCTGGGCGACACCACCAATGCGAAACCAGGCCGGGTGCATGCGTCCGCCGGTAATTGCTTCGACGACGCCAAACAGTTTTTCCCGGTCGATAAACATATAAAAGACCGGTGACATCTGTCCGATATCCTGAGCAAAGGTGCCGAAGAAGACCAGGTGGCTGGAGATGCGGAACAGCTCGCACAGCATCACGCGGATCACCTGAGCCCGCGGTGGTATCTGAATGCCCGCCAGCTGTTCCAGCGCGAGTAGGTAGGGCAGGTTATTCATTACTCCGCCCAGGTAGTCGATGCGATCCGTATAGGGCACATAGGTGTGCCAGGCCTGGCGCTCGGCCATTTTCTCTGCACCGCGGTGGTGGTAGCCGATATCCGGTACGGCATCCACAATCTGTTCACCATCGAGTTGCAGGGCCACACGAAAAACACCGTGCACGCTGGGGTGGTTGGGTCCCAGATTCAGAAACATAAATTCCGAGTCTTCACTGGCACGCGCCATGCCCCAGTCCTCCGGGCAAAACCGCAGGGCCTCTTGCTCCCTGCGCTCCTTTTCCTCGGAAAGGGTATAGGGGTCCACTTCGGTGGCACGGGCATGGTGGTCCTTGCGCAGGGGATGTCCTTTCCAGGTTGTGGGCATCAGAATACGTTGCAGATTGGGGTGGCCGGTAAAATCGATGCCAAACAAATCCCAAACTTCCCGCTCGTACCAGTTCGCATTCTTCCAAACCCCGGTAATGGAAGGCACTGACAGGTTGGATTCTGGCAGGGCGACCTTAATACAGATAAATAAATTGCGCGTGAAAGACAGCAGTTGGTACACCAGGGTAAAGTCACTGGCCGGCTGCCTCTCCTTTCCCCTTCCCCGATTGACCCGCAGGCGCTCATCAATGGCGCTGAGGTCATAGAGCATGGCAAAGGGGCGGGACATCTCCTGCTTGAGAAAATGCAGCAGGGGAATCAATGCGTAGGCGTCTATCCACAGGGTGGGCATATCGGCGCTATCGGGCTGCAGCCAATAATTGTGACAGCGATACTCCAGTGCCAGGTCCCGCACAAAGACCTTGGCCTCTTTTGTATAGGGGGTCTTATTGTGCACACTTTTTGCTATAACGCCACTCATCGGAATTTCCGTTATCAAAGGTCAGTTTCTCGACGGCAACTGCGCACTTAGACTGTCTCCGGCGAGCGCAAAACCGTAGCACGCATGCGCTCTTCACGGTTCAGATCGCGCTGGCTGGGCTTGGGGGCCTTTCTGGTGCCCTGTTCGTCCACCACCCAACTGAAGTTGCGGCGCTCGGCGGCAACGGAGGTTTGCAGCAGGGTGAGCCCCTGTAACAGCGCCTCGGGGCGGGGTGGGCATCCGGGAACATAGACGTCTACCGGCAGAAACTTGTCGACGCCCTGTACCACACTGTAAATATCATACATTCCGCCGGAATTGGCACAGGAACCCATGGATATCACCCAGCGCGGTTCAATCATCTGTTCGTACAGGCGCTGCAGCACCGGTGCCATTTTTAAAAAGACGGTACCGGAAATTACAATCAAGTCTGCCTGGCGTGGTGTGGCGCGTATCACCTCTGCGCCAAAGCGCGAGATATCATGGCGACTGGTAAAGGCGGTGGCCATTTCCACATAACAACAGGAGAGACCAAAATTGAATGGCCAGAGTGAGTTGGCCCTGCCCCAGGCGACCAGTTCCTCCAGTTTCGCCAGCAGGATATTTTTTTTCAGATCCTCGGCAATCGCGCCATCTTCTGCCGGGGCAGAATCTGCGGCAATCACGTCCTGTGCTTTGCTCAGCTGCCAGCGCATAGTGTTTTCCTGTGTGTTTTTAGCGATGATCTTTGCGGTCGACCAGACTTTCCTGACGTCCACCCCACTCCAATGCGCCGAGACGCCAGAGGTAAATCAGACCCACCAGCAGTATCACGATAAAAACAGTGGCCTCGATAAATCCGAGCAGACCGGTTTCGAAAAATGCTATGGACCAACTGAAAAGGTAGATCGCCTCCAAATCGAAGACGATAAATAAAATGGCAACCAGATAGTAGGCGACAGAAATACGCAGTCGCGCGTTGCCCTGGGAGATAATGCCGGATTCGAAGGGTTCGTCGGTGGCGGGATCTCTGCGTTTTTGGCCAAGGAAATAGGAAAGGCCGAGCATTAAAGCAATCAACCCAAATACTGCAAGGCAATAAACTACAAGTGGCCATACCTCCGGGTTGAACTGGTCTGGGTGGTTCAACGCTGCTCTCCCCCGATTTAATGCCGGGGCCTGCCCCGGATTACTTACTGGTACCTCGGCTAAAAATACTGTGTTCAAAAGGGTTCATGGGGAGACCTTCATTTGAAAATGAAAGTCTCTTGAATACATTGTTTTTTTCTCAACGCCAGCGCAGTTTTTGAGTTCCCGGTCAGATTCTGCAAACAGGCGCAATTGTATTCTGTTTTATAAAGCGTTGCGGGAGATAGCGCCAGTATCACTAAAGAACGTTTGTTTCTTATGAGATAGTTTTTTATTTACTATAATTCTGTAATATTCTACGACACGCATTTTTCAGAGGGGAACGGTATACACGGAAAGGAAAAAATAGGGGGGAGAGGCGTTCCTGTCTATTATCTGCGGCGGGCTTTGATTGCGACCCAAGAGCGTGTACAGGCCGGGGTGGAACCGGCCCTAACACTGGTACTAAAGGGAATTACCTGTATTTCATGGAGGCCACAGAGCCGGTGACGAAAGTCCTGTCCCGCCACTGATCTGGGGTTGTTCTGCCTGGAAAAGGGATGAAACTTCCGCTTTGGCATCAAAGGCTGTCGATATCATCCAGCCGTTGTTGCAAGCGCTCTAGGGCACTTTTCATGTCCGCCAGTTTGTCTTTTTCCTTGGCGACAACTTCTGCCGGCGCCTTGTTTACAAACTTGGGATTATTGAGTTTACCCTGGACCCGCTGGAAATCTTTTGTCAGTTTGTCGATTTCTTTTTGCAAACGCGCACTCTCGGCTTCAACATCAATCAGGCCAGCCATAGGCACCAGCAGTTCCATCTCTCCTGCCAGTGCGGTAGCCGAAGCGGGGACGGGTTCACCGGCGCCGAGCCAGGTAATGGCTTCCAGGCTGGCCAGCTGCATAAGCAGGCTGTGTGCCCGGTCCAGCAGGGCCTTGTCCAGGGCGGAACCACCGCGCAGAATCAGCGGAATTTTCCTGGCCGGGGAAATGTTCATTTCTCCACGGATATTGCGCACCGCTTCAACGACCTGTTTAAGCCAGGCGATGGCGGCTTCGGCCTCCTCGTCGATCTTGTGGCTATTGGCCTCCGGGTAAGGCTGCAGCATGATGGTGTCGCCTGCAGCACCGGCCAGGGTTTTCACCCGCTGCCAGATTTCCTCGGTAATAAACGGCATCAATGGGTGCGCCAGACGCAACAGGGTCTCCAATACGCGAATCAGGGTGCGGCGCGTGCCTTTCTTGACGGTGGTGGAGGCATTTTCGTCTTTGAGAACCGGCTTTGAGAGCTCCAGGTACCAGCTGCAATACTCGCTCCAGATAAAGTCGTAGAGCGCCTGGGAGGCGAGATCAAAGCGGTAGGTGTCCAGGGCCTGGCGCACGGTGGTTTCAATGCGCTGCAACTGGGAAATGATCCAGCGGTCGGCGATGGTCAGGTCGAAATTGTCGCTGTTGTCCTGCCCACAGTCGTATCCCTCGCAGTTCTGTAGTACGTAGCGGGAAGCGTTCCAGATTTTATTGCAGAAATTGCGAAAGCCTTCGATACGGCCCACGTCGAACCGGATATTGCGGCCGGTAGAGGCCAGCGAGTAATAGGTATAACGCAGGGCATCGGTGCCGAAGGCGGAAAATCCATGTGGAAAATCCTTGCGGGTCTGCTTTTCGATTTTGGGTGCGTCCTGGGGGCGCATCAGCCCGGTGGTGCGCTTTTGCACCAAACGCTCTAGGTCAATACCGTCGATCAGGTCGATGGGATCGATCACATTGCCCTTGGATTTGGACATTTTCTGGCCGTGGCTGTCGCGCACCAGGCCGTGCACATACACAGTGTGAAAGGGGACTTCCTTTTTGAAATACAGGGTCAGCATCATCATACGCGCGACCCAGAAGAAGATAATGTCGAAGCCGGTGACCAGTACGGAGCTTGGATGGAACGCCTGCAGTGCTTTGGTCTCTTCGGGCCAGCCCAGAGTACCGAAGGTCCACAGGCCAGCGGAGAACCAGGTATCCAGTACATCGTCGTCCTGGCGCAGGGAGACACCGGCACCGAGGGCGTACTTTTCGCGCACTTCCTCCTCGGAGCGGCCGACAAATACATGGCCCTCATTGTCGTACCAGGCGGGAATGCGGTGACCCCACCACAGCTGGCGGGAAATGCACCAGTCCTGAAGATCGCGCATCCAAGAGAAGTACATGTTCTCATAGTTTTTCGGTACGAATGCTACGCGGCCGTCTTCTACGGCGGCGATAGCCTCTTCTGCCAGGGGCTGGGTTTTCACATACCACTGGTCGGTGAGCCAGGGTTCGATAACGGCCCCGGAGCGATCGCCGTGGGGCACTTTGAGGGTGTGGGGCTCCACCTTTTCCAGCAGGCCGAGATCGTCCAGGTCATCGACGATCTGGGAACGCGCGGCAAAACGTTCCATGCCGCGGTACCGCGCCGGCACGGCATCATTGAGGTTGGCATCTGCGTCGAGGATATTGATAATCTGAAGGTTGTGACGCTGTCCCATTTCGTAGTCATTGAAGTCGTGGGCCGGAGTGATTTTCACACAGCCGGTACCAAATGCCCGGTCCACATACTCGTCGGCGATAATGGGAATCTCGCGGTCAGTGAGAGGCAGTTTGATGGCCTTGCCGATCAGGTGCCGGTAGCGCGCATCTTGCGGATGTACAGCTACCGCGGTATCGCCAAGCATGGTTTCCGGTCGGGTAGTGGCAACCACCAGGTGGCCGGAAGCATCGGCGAGCGGGTAGCGGAAGTGCCACAGATGGCCCTGTTTTTCTTCATTCAGCACTTCGAGATCGGAAATCGCTGTGTGGAATTTGGGGTCCCAGTTCACCAGACGCTTGCGGCGGTAGATCAGGCCATCCTCATAAAGCTGGATAAAAACTTCCTGTACCGCTTTGGAGAAGCCGTCGTCCATGGTGAAACGCTCGCGGGACCAATCCGGGCTGGCACCCAGGCGGCGCAACTGGCGGGTAATGGTGCCACCGGATTGCGCCTTCCACTGCCACACTTTCTCGATGAACTTGTCGCGGCCCAGTTCCTGACGCGAGGTGCCCTCCGCTGCCAGCTGCCGCTCCACCACCATCTGAGTGGCGATACCGGCGTGGTCGGTGCCCACCTGCCAGAGGGTATTGTCCCCTTGCATTCGGTGATAGCGGATCAGGGCGTCTATGATGGATTCCTGAAAGCCGTGCCCCATGTGCAGACTGCCGGTGACATTCGGTGGCGGGATCATAATGCAGAAGGGCTTGGCCTCTGTATCGCCGCTCGGTTCGGAGTAGCCATTCTCCTCCCAGGTCTGGTACCACTTTTTTTCTATAGTGTTGGGTTGGTATGTTTTGTCCATGGGGGTGGGAAGCCTTGTGTTAACTGACTGCGGACACAGCATTTTGGCCCAGGATTGCCCGGCTGCTGTGGCTGCGCATAAAAGGCGGGAATTATACCGCCGGGGTGCGGTGGGCAAAAGGCAGCTTTCGCCCTGAGCAGCAATCAGTCCCAGATTCCAAGCTCATCGACCACCTTTTCGATCTGGGCGCGCAACTGGCGCTCCAGTTCCGGCAGTTGCTGAGAGACCAGCTGCTCAACCAGCGCCTGGCGCTGGCGTTTTTTTCCCGAAGTCACCAGCTTGCCTGCAGGGACTTCCCGTTCGACCATGGTCTGGGCCATTACCAGAGCCTGGGTACGGGTACCGGAATTTGCTGTACTTGTGGTTTCGGGCCTGGAAGCGGTATCCGGCGCTGCCTGGTTGTTTGCGGGAGGGCAGCCACCGGTAAGGCGCGCGCGAATATGGGCGGGCAGGAAGGGGTTCTCCGGTACTTCTTGGTTATCCGGCGCTTGGGGTTGTGTCTCTGGGACCTGTTCGGAGGGAGATTCGTCGCTCCGATCGGATACCGTATCAGTGGTGGGTGTTTCTGCCGAGAGGGCGAGAGCCGTTGTGGTCTCCCTATCCCTTTTGGGCAAGTGTTGCAAGGGGCGCAACAGGGCCAAATCGGATTCCGTGAGCTGAATCCTGTGCTCTTCGGGCAGTTGCTCTTTGAGCGGAGAGAATAGAATGGGCAGGTCGACGTCCTCACCTGAAGGCGCCTCCCGGGATGTATCGGTTTGGGCATTTGCCTGTGGAAGCGCCGAGTGACTGACTGGCTGGGGGCTTGCCGACAGTATCGGAATCTCCGCTTTTGCAGCGAACGCCGGGGTCTCCTGGCTGTTGGGGTTGGCCACTTGATTCAGCAGGGGGATGGCATCCGGGTCGCCGCGGTCGAGCAGGGCATGCAGAGCGCTTAGCTCGTCGAGTAATTCTCTGGGCTGTCTGCGCTGCTGTCCGCGGTGCTTGTGCTTGTTCTTTCTGCCGGACATGGCGGTAGTGGTGATTCAGTTGTTCTGGTTGATCTTGTGGGATTTTAACGGATATCCGCGCTCGCGGAAGAGGCCAAATCGCGTGCGTGAGCGCTGCAGGGCCTGCGGCTGCTGCACGACGATCTCGGCGAGCCGTTCGAAACGGCTAAACCAGTTGGGCAATGCACTGCACAGGTTGATCATGAGTCCGTGATGCACTCCCGGATCCCCACCACTGTTGATTTCCACCACCCCATGGGGCGTCGTACCCTGGAGTGCGTGGGGCACAAAGCTATCCTCGCGAAAGGTCCACAGCAATCGGTTTAACTGTTCAGCGCGCTCCGGATTATCCACGGCCAGCAGCACTCCCAATCCGGTGCGGTAGGCCTTCTCCGCCAGGCGACAGGCGAAGATATCCGCCTGCTCGAGCTGTTGGGAAGAAAGAATGTAAAAATCGATTTGGGTCATTACTGTTGTCGTTGCATTACTTTGTTGTCGCTGCTGTGACAGGCGTCCCGTACGGGCCGCCTCGCCAGCCGCAACCGATCGCTGCGGGCAGACTATTCTGCGCCGGGATATTTATTTTCCCAGCAGATATTCCACCAATAGGGGAACCGGGCGGCCGGTAGCGCCCTTGGCGGCACCGGATTTCCAGGCACTGCCGGCGATATCCAGATGTGCCCAGTTGTAGTCCTTGGCAAAGCGCGACAGGAAGCAGGCAGCGGTTACCGAGCCCGCTTCGCGACCACCGATATTCTGAATATCAGCAAAGTTGGAATCCAGGGAGGACTGGTACTCGTCCCACAGTGGCATCTGCCAGGCGCGATCGCCGGTGGTTTCGCCAGCCTTGAGCAGTGCCTGAGCAAGGGCTTGGTTATTGGCATAGAGGCCGCTGGCATGGTGGCCCAGGGCGATGACACAGGCCCCGGTGAGGGTGGCGATGTCGATTACGGCACGGGGTTTGTACTTGCCGGCATAGGTGAGGGTATCGCAGAGCACCAGGCGACCCTCGGCGTCGGTATTCAGGATCTCAATGGTCTTGCCAGACATGGCGGTGACAATATCGCCGGGCTTGCTGGCGCGCCCACTGGGCATATTTTCGGCTGCGGCCACCAGCCCCACGACATTGATGGACGGTTGCAGTTCGACCAGGGCGTTCATTACGCCGAATACACAGGCGGCGCCACCCATATCGTATTTCATTTCATCCATGGCCAGGCCTGGCTTGATACTGATGCCGCCACTGTCAAAGGTAATGCCCTTGCCCACGAGTACAACGGGTTTTTCGCTGGCTTTGCTCCCCTTGTAATGCATGGCGATCAGCGCCGGTGGCTGCTCGCTGCCTTTAGCCACACTGAGCAGGGCGCCCATGCCCAGGGATTGCATCTTTTTCTCGTCGAGTACAGTCGCAGTCAGCTTTGCCTGTTTCTTGGCCAGCTTGCGGGCTTCTGCTGCCAGGTAGGATGGTGTGCAGATATTGCCGGGCAGATCGCCCAATTCCCGGGCGACGTTGCTTCCAAGGGCCTGGGCGGCACCCAGCTTCATACCGGCCTGTACGGCTTTGAGTTGTTTGCGCTCCAGGGCGTGCAGGGTAAATTTTGTCAGCGGGTAGGGTCTGGCATCGCTGCGGCATCGGATAAAGCGGTAGCCTGCCAGTCCCGCGGCCATCGTGATCTGCTGGGCCTGCCAGGTCTTGTCTTCGCCCTCAAGCTCCAGTTCACACAGATAGCTGGTGGCATCTTTACAGTGTTTTACTCCAGTGGCACTGGCCATTGCCAACTTGCGGAATTCTGCCTGGGTCAGGGGGGCTTTTCCTGCGCGTACGATCAGTACGCGTTCGCTGGGGCCCTCGAAAAGATTGATCAACTGGGTGCTGCCCAGCTTGGAGCCCAGGTCGCCGCGTTTAAGGACTTTACCGATCATCCCTCCGGTGAGCTGGTCGAGGCTTTTGCCACTGCTGCTGAGTCCGTTTTTGGCATCTGCCGAAATAATGGAACAGGCACTGCGGTGTTTGGTGATATCTGAGACCTTGGCGGAGAACTGCATGTTTCGCTTTCCTTAAACTCTGACAGTGGATGCATGGCCCTGAGCCGAGACATAGGGGGCATTTTTAGTGATAATGCGTCGCACTAGTTTAACCTGACCGTCTGGGGATTGCTGTACCCAGTGAAAAACTTGTGCAGTATCACACCATTGCCATTGAGGAATGCCTTCGCCCCGTGATTATTTTTCGCTATCTCTGCCGCGAGCTGCTGTTTGCCACGCTGGCAGTCAGCGCAGTCTTGTTGTTAATGGTGATGAGCGGCCGATTTGTAAAATATCTGGCGGAGGCTGCTGCAGGTGATGTTTCGGCCGATATCCTTTTTTCCCTGATGGGGTTCCGCCTGCCGGGGTTTCTGGAGCTGGTATTGCCGCTGGGTTTGTTTGTTGGCATTCTCCTCGCCTACGGACGGCTCTATATAGAGAGTGAAATGACAGTGCTGCACGCTTGCGGTTTTAGCGAGTGGCGCCTGCTGATGTACACCCTGGTTCCGGCGCTGATGGTGGCTCTGCTGGTGGCTTCCATGAGTTTATACTTTTCACCGGCTGGGGTGGCGTATTCTTCGAGTTTGTTGAATGCGGAAAAATCCCGCAATGAATTTGACCATCTGGTGCCGAGGAAATTTGTCTCCACCGGGGATGGTCGCGCGGTATATTACGCCGATTTCCTCAGTGAGGACAAATCCACCATGCATGGGGTATTCCTTGCGGAGATGGGCACCTCAGGTGCCGGGATTGAAGCGGATTATCAAGTCGTCATTCGCGCTCGTGAAGGTGTACAGGAGACAGATCCGGAGACGGGGTTGCGCTATCTGGTTTTGCGTGACGGCTACCGTTACGAAGGTGTTCCCGGCCAGCGGGATTACCGGCAGATGGCGTTTGCCAGTTACGCGGTACTGTTGGAAGCGCCGCAAATGCGCAATCGCTGGCGCGACCGGATGGAGTCGGCCTCCACTCTGCAACTGCTGGATAGTGACGATCCCAAGGAAAAGGCGTTTCTGTATTGGCGCTTGAGTCTGCCATTATTGGTACTGGTTGTTGCAGTCCTGGCTGTGCCGCTGTCACGCACCAATCCGAGGCAGGGACGGTTTGCCAAGATGATCCCTGCTGTGCTGCTCTATATCACCTATCTGGTGACATTGCAGGGGTTTCGCGGTGCGATTGAGGACGGCGAGATTGCTACTCCGGGTGTGATCTGGCTGGTGCATCTGCCTTTCCTGCTGCTTGGGCTATTGCTCCTGGCTGGCAGGGAATGGCGCCGCAGACCCGGGCGCCTGCCGGAAGGGGCAAAGGAGCCGGCAGATGCTTAAGCTGGATCTCTATATTGGCCGCACGATCACCCTGGCAATTGGCGCCGTGCTGCTTGTTATTCTCGGTCTCGATATTGTTTTTGCTATTGTCGATCAGTTGGGTGAGTTCGAGGGTGGATATGGCTTGAACGAGGCGGTGCAGTATGTGGCCTGGACACTGCCTGCTCGAATCTATGGACAGTTGGGATTTTCCGCTCTGGTGGGTTGTATGGTTGGGCTGGGGACCCTGGCCGGTACCAGCGAACTGACCGTCATGCGAGCTGCCGGTGTGTCCATTAGCCGTATTGCCTGGGCAGTGATGAAACCGATTCTCGTGCTCATTTTGGTGGGGCTCGCTCTGGCAGAGTTTGTAATTCCCAAGACCAACCTGATTGCGGAGGGCAACAAGGCCAGGGCGCTTGGGGAGCTTGAGGCCAGCGGCCTGGAGCGGGGGCTTTGGCTGAGGGACAGCGGTGAATTCGTGCACTTCAATGCCGCCCTGCCGGATGGAGCGCTTTATGGGGTGACCCGTTACCAATTCGGCGACAATCGGGAGCTGGAAAAAGTGGAATTCTCCGAGCGCGGCCAGTTTACAGGAGAACAATGGGTGCTGGAGAACAGCCGCATTACCCTATTTTCGGCGGAAAATGCCTTCAACGCCCAGTTGCCAACCAGTGTGTGGAAAGCGGAAATCTCACCGGAATTGTTTGCGCTGATTGTGCCACTGCCCTCGGATCTCTCTCCTAGAAATCTGTGGTCCTATGCCTCTTTCCTCGATCGCAAAGGGGAAGACGCCAGTCGATATTGGCTGCAATTCTGGAAAAAACTCCTGCAGCCATTCACGATTGCCGGTCTAGTGATGGTGGCTATTTCGTTTATATTCGGACCACTCCGGGAAGTGACCACTGGACTGCGGGTCTTTACCGGCATTATTGTGGGTATCGTTTTCCAAACAGTGCAGGATATGCTTGGCCCCTCCTCACTGGTATTTGGCTTCCCACCATTTCTCGCGGTACTACTGCCGATAGTGCTGTGCTTTGCCGCTGGCTGGTTATTGCTCAAGCGCGCGCGCTGAGCGGGGGACTATTTTTTATTCTTGGGCAGCAGGCGCACCTGGGACTTGGAAATCAGATCTTGCCAACTGGCTTTATCCGCCCTGGCCCAAGCGGAAAAATAGCCGAGGCCCAGGCAGGCGATAGAGAGGGAGGCCGCTGTAGCGCGCAGGAGACATTGTCCCCAGGTCAACCGGATGCCGTCTGGGTTGGCCAGCATCAATCGCCAGGCGCGCATGCCGACTGTTTGTCCCGCCGCGCGCCACGACCAGAAAAAATAACCGGCAATCACTGCAACTGCACCCAGTTGGAATAGGGGCCCACCCACGCAGGGGCTGTAATCGAGGGTTTCCGGCTGGCAATTCAGTTTCCCGAAGACCGATGCCACGGGTATGGCGACAAAGCCGTAGACCATCATTAGACCAGCCAAAATCAGGAGATCGTAAAGCAGCGCCGCCAGGCGCCGGCCGACACCAGCGATCGGCAGATCCGAAAATGCGGCTGCACGGGTCGAGGTATTCAAGGTTGTCTCCGCCAACAGGTTTTGGCGGAGATTCTAACAAATCTTGAGGGCAATCAGGAGGGGCCTTCAAGTGTTAAAATTCATACTCAAAGGAAAAGTGAAACTTGTCGTTGGAGAGTCTGATGTTGTAATCGATGACACTGCCGATTTTACCTTGATGGGTGGTATAGCGAAGCAGGCTGTTCTGCACAGTCCGCTTGTTGCGCTGTTTGTAGGTTTCCCAGCCCATTTTCAGGATTTTGGAAAGCACTTTGCCGCCGGTAGTGGGACGGAATTCATTCGGATTGGTATGCATTTGCAGCCACTGGTAGTTCAGGCGCCGCTGCACGCCACTCATGGTGTTATTCCTGAGGTAGTCTGCGGCCTGGAATAAGGCCGTATTATCCATGGCAAAAGCACTGTCGGAGAAAAATACACTTTCCGATTGTATATTCAGTGCCTGGTGGGAATCGGGGATAAACAGGTCGTCGGCGGAGCAGAGACAGCAGGCGGAGAGCAAGAGTAGACCGAATGTCTTTGGCAGGGTGTTGTGCAAACCGACTCGGAAACTGCAGAGTACCATTCTATCTCCCCCGTAGGCATGATTGTTCACTTGGGTGGCCGCAAGCGGTGGTTGAATTAATTATGGGGCACTCATATGCAAGTGTTTCCCTGGATTAATTAGGCGGCTCTTGCAACATTTCATACTGGACAGTCGGGAAATGGCAGTTCCCTCCCCACAGACCGCATGAATTGGGGGTTTTTCCATTTTCGTCCAAAGGGTTGAATCTGGGAGCAGGGTGGCGCCAAGCTTTTTTTATTATTTTTTTGATATTGTGGCGCCAGATTTGATGAAAAATTGATCTTGTGCGCCGGGTCTGTCGATCTTGCTGGCCACTCGGTCTGCTGTTTTCGCAAGGCATCTGGCGTGAATCGTATCTACACTGAAGGGCCAGTAAAGCCCTTCAGTGTGAAATGCTGGTGTCAGTTCAAGCTGTCCACACAGGATCAGGGAGGCCGGCTTGCCCGTATCCGGATGGAGAGGTTCCTGTGGTGTGGTCAATGCGTAACCACTGTCTGTGAAAAGTCTAATTCAACTCGACAGCGTGCGAAAATACCATGGAAGTGTATCTCAAAGCACCCTTCAATGGCCTCCCAGGCGCCCTTCCTCCAGCTGTCCTGATAGCACGATTCGCCGCAACAGAGTAGGGGGTGTAAAGTTTGTACAAGCAGATGGCCTTCTGGATGCAGTAGGTCTCTCGCCTCTCTGAAGAAAACCCCAACGGACTTGTCTCCTAACAGCGAGAAGTTGCACACCATCAGGTCACATGTTCGCTGTAGGGTTTTGGCGCATAAATTTTTATAATGAAGCAGCCGAAACACTTGGTGTTTTCCCGCACGGCGCTGTGCCACGTCGATCAGGTGGGGGACGCCATCGATGCCGCAGACCTCAATCCCCTTTGCTGCAAGGGTCCGGGCTAGCCAACCCTCCCCACAACCGACATCCAATACACTCTTGGGTTGGCACGCCCGCATCGCGTCGATAATTACCCGGTCGGTTACCAGCCTGCGGCTGGGGATTGCGGCTTCTTCCATTACCCGTACCCACTCCTTGGCATTTCTGTGCCAACTTTGCAGGATTTTCCTATCGCAGAATTCGCAATCCTTCACAAAGGGTGCCCCACTTGGCTGTCATTTGCTGCTGGTTGAGTGTACCGTCGTGGGAAATCCAGTTGCAAAAGGGCTGTGCTCTTATGTCTGCTCAAATGGTGTTTGATTATGTAATCGTAGGTGCCGGTTCTGCCGGCTGTGTACTGGCCAACCGACTGAGCGCCGATGAGCAATACCGGGTTTGCCTGTTGGAGGCTGGACCGTCCGATAGCAGTCCGCTGATTTCAATGCCTCTGGGTATCGGCCACCTGTTGCCGGGTACGCGCTACAACCTTCACCACTACACTGAGCCCCAGGAGCATTTGCTGAATCGACGCCTGTTTTGGCCGCGGGGACGCACTCTGGGCGGCAGCAGCGCTATCAATGCCATGGTTTATATCCGCGGTAATGGCGAGGACTACGATGCATGGGAGGCTGCCGGCAACCCCGGTTGGGGGTGGCGCGACATTTTACCGTATTTCCTGTTGGCGGAGGGTAATGAGCGGGGGAGCGATGCGTACCACAGCGGCTATGGGCCCCTGTCTGTTGCGGATTTGAAGTGGAAGACGGAGGCGGGGCAGGCATTTGTTCGGGCTGCGCAGTCTGCAGGACACAGGCTTAACCATGATTTCAATGGCGGTCAGCAGTCGGGCGTTGGCTTTTACCAGGTCACCCAGCGCAGGGGGCGCCGCTGTTCTTCGGCTGCAGCGTATTTGCACCCGGTCAAGAGACGGCCGAATTTGCGCATCTGTACCCGAAGCCCGGTCGCCCGCTTGATTTTAAGGGGAGACCGGGCGGTGGGGGTGGAGTTGATCAGCGGCAAGCAGATTCTGGCGAATAAGGAGGTTCTGCTCTGTGCCGGGGCGATCCAGTCGCCACAGATTCTCCTGCTTTCCGGTATTGGCCCGCAGGAAGAGCTGAGCAAATTCGATCTGCTGCCCCAGAACCTTTTGCCCGGTGTCGGGAAGAATCTGCAGGATCACCTGGATATTACCCAGGTCATAGAAACTTCGGCGCCGGTGAGCTTTTCTGAGTCATTGTGGCCCAAACTGCAAAGCGCCTTGCGCGCGCCTGAGTTTTGGTTTCTGAATCGGGGGCCACTCACCAGTAACGTCGCCGAAGCCGGAGGGTTCGCCAGTTCCACCCTGGCCAATGGCTGTCCGGATATTCAATTTCATCTCACTGCGGCACCGCTATTCCAGCACGGCCTGATCAAGAAGCCCGGGTATGGGTATTCCCTGCACGCCTGTGCGCTGCGCCCCAAAAGCCGCGGAGAAATCACCCTGGATACGCAAGATCCGCGGGCGCTGCCGCGTATTCAGCCCCGTTATCTCAGTGAAGCCGAGGACCTGCAGGTGATGTTGGAGGCATTTGAGATGGCCGGGGATATTCTCTCCCAGGAGGATTTACTGCGTTATCAGAAACGCTACTGGCTGCCGGAGCAAAAGCTCACGAACAAAGCCGCTATAGAGCACTTTATTCGCCAGAATGCTGAGACCATCTACCATCCGGCGGGAACCTGCAAAATGGGTAGTGATGAACTTGCCGTGGTTGATGCCGAGTTAAAAGTGCATGGGGTGGATGGACTGCGGGTTGTGGACGCCTCCATAATGCCCACCCTGATCAGCGGTAACACCAATGCGCCTGTGATTGCCATTGCAGAAAAGGCGGCGGACCTTATCCTGCAGCGCACGTCGCCGTCATTGATGCAACACATACAACTCCAGGAAACTGAATGATCTGGCAATGCCCTCTCTGTGCAAAGCCATTGATACCGGGTAAAAAGCGCTGGCACTGCAGTAACCGGCACAGTTTCGACCGTGCCCGGGAGGGTTACGTCAACCTCCTGCCCGTGTACCGCAAGCGCTGCAAAGAACCCGGGGATTCGGCACAAATGCTGTTGGCGCGGCGGCGCTTTCTCAAGGCGGGGCACTACCGCCCGCTGGTGGAGGCGATTACAGCACTGCTCCCCCACAGACCGGGGAGCAATCTGTTGGATATCGGTTGTGGCGAGGGCTATTATCTGCGCCAATTGGAGTCTGCCGGTTGGCACGGGCATGCCCTTGCCGGTGTGGATATTGCCAAGTTTGGGGTGCGCATGGCGGCCAAGTCGGACAGTGGCGCCCAGTTTGTTGTGGCGAGCAGTGCCAATTTGCCGGTTGCCCCGAACACTGTGGACTATCTGTTGCGTATTTTTGCACCAGCGCCGGATAGCGAAATGTTGCGGATCTTAAAAGTTGGGGGATACCTTTTGGATGTGTCCCCCGGTCCTGAGCATCTGTGGACCCTGAAAGGCCGGCTGTATAAAGAGCCGCACAAACACCCTGTGCCCAGGGTTGTGAAAGGGCTTTATCCCGAAGTGGATCTGCGCTGCTGCTTCCCACTTGAGCTGCGAGGCTGTTCGGCAATTGCCGACTTCCTCGCCATGACAGCACTCGCCTGGAAGGGAAACCGGGAGGCTCGCGCTGCGTTGGCGCTGCAGGACCGCCTGACACTCGAAGCCGACTTTGTCGTGCGCCGTTTTATTAATCCGGCATCCAAATAGCACTTTCATGGTTTGTTTGATGATTGCTATTGAAACATCGGTACAATTGTCAAAGCTGCCTGTATCCTTGGGCGCGTGTGAGCCCGTCGCTGGCAGTAAGCCCCGTTTCCGGGCTGTCTGTGAGTGAAACAGAGGTAACCAGTAGGTTTCATGGCAACACCAAAAGATTACGGGTTTATGGGCAGGGCTCTGGAACTGGCAGAAATTGCGGCCTCGCTTGGCGAGGTACCGGTAGGGGCAGTGTTGGTGCATAACGGTGAGGTGATCGGTGAGGGCAGCAATCGCCCTATCGGAGACTGCGATCCCAGCGCTCACGCGGAAATTATCGCCCTGCGCCACGCGGCCGCAGGGCTGCAAAATTACCGTCTGCCAAATACTACGCTATATGTCACCATCGAGCCCTGTACCATGTGTTTTGGCGCACTGATACATGCGCGGGTTGGACGTTTGGTCTACGGTGCCTGCGAACCCCGTGCGGGCGTTGTAGAGAGCCATTTAAGGCTGGGCCAGATGGACTTTTTTAACCATAAGATTTATATAGAGTCCGGGATTATGGCTGAGGAAGCCGGAAAACTGGTGCGTGAGTTTTTTCATGATCGACGCTGAGACGACCTTTGCCTTTGTGATCAATTGTATTGTTATCGCGGTCGTCGTGCTGATTCACCAGACAGCCCTTAATGTGCTTGCTCGTATCGGGCAATGGCACTCCTTGCGGTACAATGTGGGGCTTATGATCGGGGTATTTGGCGCACTGCTGGCCCATGTGGCAGAGATCTGGCTGTTCGCCTACAGCTATTACTTTATGGTGAATTCACCGTATTTTGGCACGCTGATTGGTAACTTTAATGGCAGCCTGCTGGACTGTGCCTATTTTTCATTCACCACTTACACTTCACTCGGCTTCGGAGATATTGAACCTCTCGGGCACCTGCGTTTCACTGCGGGCCTGGAGGCGCTGACGGGGCTGATGATGATTACCTGGACCGCTTCGTTTATGTTCGTGAAAATGCAAAGACACTGGGAGCACTAGCACTGCTGCTCTCTGAAGCGGATGTCAGGCTTTTATTCTCACTGTGCGCCCGAGATCGGTGGGGTTTTTGTGCCGGATAAAATGCGTCGTGGCGGATCAGATAGTAATGTTGCCCGGCACTGCGCCACAGTTTTCCAATAGGGCGTAACCAGTACATCCATGGGGTGACCTTGGCTCTGCCCATATTGGGCTTCGCGATGCTTGGGGCCTGTTCGGTCTCCCACAGCAAATGCGGCTCAACGCCATACACATACAGATCGAATAGCCAGAAGTGATCAATAACTTTGTCGATGGGTTCCAAAGTTCGGCTGGCCTAATTCAACATTTTCTGTATCCCCTCCCGGTTGATGAGATATCCCCGCACTCCGCACCAGCGGCGCTTCCTGAGTTTGACCCCTATCAGGCGGGTATATCTCCGCCAGGATCCTGCCAAATCCGGCTCCAGTTGTACCTTGTCCTCCAGAGTACAGATCCTGTTGAAGCCAGCCCGGTAAGTGTGGTTTGGGCGATATAAGCCATGACTGTTTGCGTCCCAGTGTCGAGCATCTGAACGGAGGCGGTCGCTGTCGCCGGTTATGCTGGGAATACCTCGGTTTTTGTTTCTTGCCAGGGTTTGGCAGCACTTGCATTTGTCCAACTGGCTCTACTTGGTGGCTACTGCTTATATAAGGGAGATTGCTGCCAATGGAGCCGGGGTTGGGGAAAAGCAAGGACCGGGTCTGCTGATGGTTTGGCAGGTGAACTGGCGCTTCAATTCTTGCTAGCACTGCGGGAGCATCATGGCTAGCTTCCATGATCTGCCAACTGATAGAGCCACGGGTATGTACAGCACCACAATTCTGGTGGGCCGGTGTAGGTAGGGCGGGGGGCTCTGTATCTGTCACAAGACACCTGAGTACTGGGGAATCCTACTATCGGGGCTCTGGGTAGCCCGATAGCAACCTGTCCAGGTATGCTCCCTAACACTGTCTTTCCAGAAGCAGCCCGTCTTCAGCCAGGGCAATTCCCCATGGAGCCGATGTCGCAACTACAATTGGATACTCATGTTTGATTCTAAGGTTGGGGGTTTTTTGTGCTACCGCTGGCAGTATGCTGACAGATGGCCGTTGTTCTCTCTGCTGACTCAAGTGATAGCTGGTCTGGTGAGTGAGTATTGATAAGGCAGGTGATCGACAGTGCACCGTTTGCAAGCCTGTGTGGATTGTTGGTGTGCAGAAGATGTATTTCATGGTGGTTAACTCGGGTTTTTAATATTTACACAATGATCGAATAAATACATGCAGTCATACACGATTTCCATGGCGATTGCATTGGATAGAATCCCGGGGAATCAACAATAAAATGATCAAAAGGAAGGATGCAAAATGGACTGGGGTGCCCATAGCATATTTTTTGGGAAAATAAAAGCTTAAATAATAAGAGAAAAAGTGACTTTTACTTTATAAGTTGCCGATTAAATTTTCCGGCTTATTTAAGAGTGACCCTTGCCAGTTGAGGTTGAGTGTATTTTAGAGATAACAACATGAAAATTCTATTTTTATGGATAAGTTGGACTCTGTTGGTGTTGATATCATTACCGGTGTTATCAAAACGTGTGGAATACACTTTGGTTGTGGATCGTGAGCTCAGGAGTATTACAGGAAAAACGGTACAGGCGATCACCATTAACAGCCAGTTACCTGGCCCGACACTGGAGTTTGTCGAAGGCGATTACGCCGTAATGCATGTGGAAAACCGCATGGAAAAACCCATTACAATCCACTGGCACGGTCTTTTGGTACCCAACAACATGGATGGTGTGCCCTACGTAACCAACGCCCCCATTATGCTTGGCAGTGCTTTCACCTATGAATTCCCCATCAAACAGAGTGGCACTTATTGGTATCATTCGCATTTTGGGTTGCAGGAGCAGTACGGCCTGACTGGTCCTATTATTATTCACCCCAAAGAGCGCCCCTCCAATGCACCAGCTGATGAGATCATTATGCTGGCAGACTGGAATGATGAGCGCCCGGAAGAGACACTGCGAAAGCTCAAACGTGATAATGAAGGCTTTGCCATCCGTACCGGTAATTCACAAACCCTGTTTGGTGCCATTCAAGCGGGAACCATTGGCAATGTGACGAAACGCAACCTGTATTCCCTGGTCAATGCGGAGGTCTCTGATATCGCTTACGACAGGGTCATCACCAATGGCCGAAAGGACTGGGATGTGGATCAGCCAGCCGGTCGGCAGGTTCGGCTGCGGGTTATTAACGGCAGTACCTCCACGTATTTTTACCTGAACTATGCAGGTGGTCCAATGACCGTTATTGCTGCCGATGGCCAGGACATTGAACCGGTTGAGTTGGAGCGCATGTTAATCGCCGTCGCGGAGACCTATGACATACTGGTCACGGTGCCTGAGGGCAAAAGCCTGGAGTTTCGTGCCACCAATTACGATGGTTCCAATCATACCCCCAGTTGGATCGGGCGGGGCGAAAAAGTCTACGCGCCAGCTATCGAGAAACCCAATATCTATACCTACGCAGCCAATGTGGGTGCCGAATTGATTCAGCGTATCCAGAAGAGACATAAAGCCCCCGGTGGGATGCCCAAACCTGATATGAGGCATATCACCAATATCGAAGGTCCCATACTGACCGGTGGCGATGTGCAACAACGTCCACCGGCGCCTTACCAGCAATTGCGTTCGGTGACTTCCACTGCCCTGCCCAAACACGCTCCTACCCGTATTGTGGAGTTGATGCTGACCGGTGATATGAAACGCTATGTGTGGTCAATGAATGGCAAAACCCTGAGTGAAGATGCGTATATCAGGATCAGGAAAGGAGAAAATGTGCGGTTTGTGTTGGTAAACAACACCATGATGCGCCACCCCATGCACCTGCATGGCCACTTTTTCCGGGTGGTGAATGACCAGGGCGATTATTCGCCCCTAAAACACACGGTGGATGTGGCACCGATGAGCACTACCATGATCGAGTTCAAAGCCAACGAGGAGAAAGACTGGTTCTTCCATTGCCATATTTTGTATCACCTGGAATCCGGTATGGCGCGCATTGTTCATTACGAAGGCACGGAAGTGTCACCGGAGATTCAGGCGATTCGCTATAAAGCACTGGAAGACCCCTGGTATGCCTGGGCAGATATTGGCCTGCAGACCAATATGAACACAGGCTTCATGATTACGCGCAATAACCATAACGATGTATTCCTGACCTGGGAGAGCAACTGGGGCAATGAGTATCAGGCAACGCTCGGTTATTATCGTTTTGTGAACCGTTTTTTCTCCGGTTTTGTGGGCGTTAATACCGACACCGATCTTGCGCCCCACCGCACCCGTGCCGTGGCGGGCTTCTACTGCCTTTTGCCTTTCAAAATTAATGCCCTGTTGTGGGCGGATGACCGCGGCAACGGGCGGATCACGATTAGTCGGGAATTGGCGATTATCGACCGGTTCGGGTTAGGCTTTGAGTACCAGTACGATTCCTTCTCCAAATCCGAGTACCTCGTGGCACTCACTTACTGGCATTCGGATTTTTTGTCCTTTGCCGCCACCTATGACAATGATTATCAGGGGGGCGTTGGCGTGTTACTCCGGTTTTGAAGTTTGTCTCTCCCCTCCTGGTATAAAGCGGCTTCCGGTCAGTGATTTGCTCAGTGGAATAAGAATGCTGTTTAAACTTCTGGAAACCCCTAATCTGGTGGCGTTCTTTGAGCATGGCATGCATTGCCGGTAGTGGATTTGACTTTAGGGAATCTATGGTCGGTAAAACGCGCTGTGGGTAAAGCCCAAAGGCAGGGGAGCAATCAGGCTGGCTATGTGAATAATACCCGGCCTACCGGTCAGCCTCAAACCTTGGCGGTAATGCTTTACAAGGCTAAACTGTACGTATGTACAGTATCTGAGTAGTACCCCCTGGATGAAGCGTGTTTCCTTATATGGCTGTAGCATTGCTTGCGGCTTCCCGTTCCCGGCAGATGATCACAAAGAGCCCAGCCCTAATCTTGATGAACACTTGATCACTAACCCCGCGGCAACTTTTATGGCACGTGCCAATGGTGATTCAATGCAGGGACTTGGGATTTTTGACCGGGATCTGCTGATTGTCGATCGCTCCCTGGAGCCAGTACAGGGCGATGTGGTGGTGGTCGCCCTGGATGGACAACTGGCCTGCAAGGTGCTGGATCGCCACCGTGGGCGCCTTTTGTCGGCAAATAGCCAGTATCCGCCAATCCCTATCCGGGAAGGGCAGGAATTCATTGTGGAAGGGGTGGTCAAGGCTTCCATTCGCTACCATCGGCTTCTGTGAATGCTGGCACTGGTGGATTGCAACAGCTGTTACGCCAGCTGTGAGCAAATTTTTCGACCGGATCTTCGCGGCAAGCCGGTAGTGGTACTCTCCAATAACGACGGCTTTGTTGTGGCACGTTCCAAAGAGGCCAAATCGTTGGGTATCGGCGATCTTGAGCCTTTCTTTAAGATTGAGCATCGGTTGCGGCTGCACCAGGTGGCTATTTTCTCCAGTAACTACCCTCTTTATGGGGATATTTCGCACCGGGTGATGACGACTTTACGGCAGTTCAGCCCGGAAGTGGAGGTGTACAGCATTGACGAGATGTTCCTTGAATTTCAGGGCCTACAGAAGCCTTGGCTGGATTACGGACGACAGATTCGCCAGACGCTGTGGCGGGACGTTCGCATGCCCGTGGGGGTGGGTATCGCCCCCAGTAAGACCCTGGCCAAACTGGCCAACAGGGCAGCAAAGACACTGCCTGGATGCGAAGGTGTATGCGCCCTGGACACACCCGAGAAGTGGCAATGGTTCCAGCGTCGTACACCCGTGGACAAGGTGTGGGGTATCGGTCGTCGTTTATCCAGGCGGCTGGCCGGATTCGGCGTTGAGACCGCCTATGATCTGGCACAGGCTAATCCCAAGGTCCTGCGCCGCCATAGTAATGTGAATATTGAGCGGACTATTGAAGAGCTGAATGGTGTCCCGTGTATTCCCTTGGAGGAGCAGCCCCCGGTAAAGAAGCAGATCTATTGCACCCGCTCCTTTGGCACAAAGCTGAGTGAATTACAGCCAATACAGCAGGCAGTGACCCTGTATGCTAGCAGGGCGGCAGAGAAGCTGCGTGCCCAGCAGTCACTGGTGAAGGCGATCCATCTGTTCCTGCATACATCACCCTACGAGCCCAACTATTACAGTCGTAGTACCGTTGTACAGATGCCGTATCCAACTGATGACACCCGGCTGATCGTGCAGCTGGCAAAGGAAGCGATTGCTGGACTGTATCGTCCTGGTCGTCACTTTATGAAGGCTGGCGTTGGCCTGGTTGAACTGGTGCCGGGGTCGCTGGGGCAGGGGGACCTGTTTACTTCAGGACAGCCAGCCCACATAGGAAGGATGATGCGGGTCCTGGACCAGGTCAACCAGCGTTTTGGCCGGGGCACCTTGTTCCTGGGTGCTGAAGGTGTTCAGAAGAAGTGGAAAATGCGGCAGGCATACACGTCACCGGCCTATACAACCAGGTGGGGGGATTTGCCAGAGGTTGTGACATAGATGCTAACTGACTGGATTATAGTTTGACTATGTGGAAATTGTACGGCCTGAGGGCGGAGTAATCCATCGCAGAGAATCAGTACCCTTTCGCCTCAAAGGCTTGTATGCCTGCTCAACTGGCTCTAGCAGAGTTGAGGTCAAAGGTTTGACCCCACTTGCTCTTTACCAGGTGATGGCTACTTCCCTTTCCTGAAACCCTATGGCTGCAAACCGCAGGTGAGGCTGCGTTAAAAATCGGCTACTGTACATTGTTTGGTTCACGCTGCGGATGTTTGTTTTTTGATCAGCACAGACAGTTTGCCTAAATGAGCTGCTGGTACCGGCTTCTCTAATGGTGACAATGAGAATAGTTCTCTGCCCAATCTCTTCAGACTGTGTAATGTTTAGAGGAGCCAAATAGATTGGAAATCACGTTGAAGCTAATTACGTAATGGCGTGCAATAGACACGGTGTGACGCAGACAGTGGGCTATGGTAAGATGCCGCGCGAATCGAGGTGCGAGGCGAATGCTTCGAGAAAACTGGCTATATAACATGTAGTTTAAATGTTACTCACAGTTAGAGTGTTAAACGCGGTGCGTCTTTAGCCGTTCAGGACTCTCGACTTTGAATTAAATCTCCCTTAGGCGAACTTGATTAGTGTTTAATTGCTCCTCAATTTGGCTGTGGAAAACATAGTTACATATATATACAAGAAGTTAGAAAGTATGGGTTCCACAGTTCAGCGCACCGTTTGGCAGATCCAGCGTGACGTGATTCATGCGCTGCTGGTTAGGGAGATGAAAACCCGCTTTGGCAAATGGCGACTGGGATATGCTTGGGTCCTGCTCGAGCCGGCACTGCACATCATGGTCCTGGCAACAGTTTTCAGCTTTCTGGGCAGGGAGTTTTACCCGGGTATTCCTACCGTGTTATTTATGCTGGGAGGGATAGCGCCATTTCTGTTTTTTAGCCACTGCTTTTCCAAAAGCCTGGCTACAGTAGCTTCCAATCGTGGGCTATTTAATTATCGCCAGCTACGCCCTTTTGATGCTGTACTCAGTAGGGTTTTGCTGGAGTTCATTATCTACCTATTAAGCCTGATTGCCTTGCTGATTGTACTGGCATGGTGCGGTGTGCAAGCCACCTTTGGTAGTTTTCTTTTGTTGGTTGAAGTCAATATTCTTTTTTTTAGTTTTTGCCTGGGCCTGAGTCTGGTTCTTTGTGTTGTGGGAGAAAGGTATCCAGAGTTTTCTAAAGTGCTGCCTGTGCTTGTGCGACTTTTGTATTTTATATCAGGTGTGTTTTTTTCGCTCGACCAGATACCAAAAGAATATCACCCCTATTTGGTCTGGAACCCCCTGTTGCATGTGATAGAACTGACCCGACAGGGTTTATTTGCCAGTTACCATGGCATGTTTGCCAGCTTTCAGCATCTTACATTTACTGCAGTCGGTATGCTGGCATTTGGGCTGCTGGTTTATAGAGTGAGCTGGCGTGACTTGGTACGCAGTCAATGATTGAGCTGGAGAATCTTACAAAGTCCTACCGGACGCCCCAGGGGCGTAATGTACTGTTCAAGGATGTCAATGCTACTTTTCCTGAGGGCAAAAATATAGGCATTCTTGGGCGTAATGGGGCCGGTAAGTCAACACTGTTGCGTATCATGGGTGGAATTGATTACCCCGATTCCGGACGGGTGATTACCAACCAGAGAATATCCTGGCCAATGGGATTGGCCGGTGGTTTTCAGGGGAGTATGACCGGCAAGGAGAATGTCGCTTTTGTCTGTGGGCTCCATGGTATCTGGGGAGCCGGCCAGCGCAAGGTGATGGATACAGTTCAGGGGTTTGCCGAGATTGGAAATTATTTTGATGCCCCGATTAAGAATTATTCTTCAGGTATGCGATCCCGCCTCGCTTTTGGGTTGAGTATTGCGATTGATTTTGATGTCTACTTGGTGGATGAAGTGATGTCAGTAGGCGATGCCCAATTTAGGGGTAAGTGTGAAGCGGTGATTGCCGAAAAGCGCAAGCTCTCCACTTTTATTATTGTTGCCCATGCGATGCCATTGCTGAGAAAAAATTGTGAAGTCGGAATCTACCTTGAAGGAGGAAGAGTGAAGATTTGTGACTCTATGGATGAAGCTATTGCTCTCTATCTGAAAGGTGCAGCTCCTCAGCAGAAGAGCAAAACAGCATCGTAAATACTAAAATCAGTAGCGTAAATTAAACTATATGGAAGCAAAAAAATCGCGTACAGATGAGCAAGCCGAAATAGTGGCAAGCAAGGCTCTGAGGGGAATGGTTCATACGGTAAGGAAGGCTGTAGGAGATCTCTCGGGTGATGTAAATGATACACACCAAAAGCCTGTAGAGTTTTTACGCCGCTGGCGTGGCTTGTTGCTCTTTGTCGCAGCTCCTCTGTTGATTGTGGGAGCCTATTATTTGCTCTGGGTTTCAGAGCGTTATGTGAGTCATGCGCAGCTAATAGTGAAAGACAGTGCCGCCTCTCAAACAACATCCCCCGCACTGGGCTTTCTGGTTCCGGGGATAGGATCTGATAATCAGGATGTATTTCTGGTGGTCAATTATATCCAATCTTTGGATATGGCATTGTATCTGGATGAAAAATTAGATCTCGCAAATTATTATAAGAGCAATCGCCACGACATATTTTCCCGTCTTGATGCAGATGCAACCCAGGAAGATTATTTGGCGTATTATCGACAGCATATTGGGGTTGCTCTAGATGAGACTACAGGCATTATTACCATTGAGATGCAAGCGTTTGATCCGAGTTTTGCTCAGCATTTAGTTGAGACTGTTATTCAAAAATCAGAAGCTTTTGTAAATGCGATCAGTAATCAGCTTGCGGATAAACAGGTTGATTTTGTTAAAAGCGAATTGGCATTAGCCCAGAGGAATCTGCGTAACACAAAGCAGGAAATTCTGGATTTTCAGAATCGTAATAATATTGTGAGCCCGGAAGAGCTGACCAAAGGGATTGGTAGTATTATCCAGGGACTTGAAGCCAGGCTTGCAGAGCAACGTGCCGAGTATACGGCGGCAAAGACCTATTTGAATCCGGACTCTTCCCAGATTATTTCCATGCAGTCGGGAATTGATGCCCTAGAGCACCAAATTGAAATGGAAAAAGTTCGTTTGGTGGGTATAGATAAGGAAGGGAAGCAAAGGCTGAATAGCTTGGGGGCACAGTTCCAAAACCTGGAGCTTGATCTGCAATTCGCAACAGATGCCTATGCTGCTTCTTTAAAGGCTTTGGAGACTGCTCGTATGGAAGCCTCCGGGAAATTGAAACATTTGATGGTAATTGCACAGCCCTCTCTGGCAGAAGAGCCGGAATATCCGCGTAAATCATACAATTTGGTGAGTTTGTTCATTATTTTGCTGCTGCTGTATGGGATTGGAAAAATGCTGGTTGCCAGTATTCGTGATCATAGAATGTAGGAAAGGTTGCAAGGGTGGCGCAGCAGTCTTGCTTGTTGAAAGAGTGAATTTAGAAATAGATTGGCAGAAATGACCGCAAGAAAAGTAAGAAGTTATCGTTTAGCTCTAGTCCTGTTGGCATTTTTTATATGCTCGCAGGCCATGGCTCTTGAAACACAGCTGTTAGACAATAAAAAAGCTTCGGAACTATCACAGCCTGGTGTGCCTGTTTTTGGTCAATCTCTTTTCCGGGGGGCGTTCAAGGATCAGCCTTTCAGTGGTTTTAATCCGGATTATCGTATTACAGTGGGCGATCAAATAACGCTGCAATTGTGGGGTGCCTATAGCTTTAATGCGACTTTGCCAGTAGATCCGCAGGGGAATATTTTTGTACCAGAGGTAGGACCGATCCATGTGGGAGGGGTTAAAAACGGTGCGCTCAATGATTTTGTTTTGCGCTATGTAAAACGTGTATTCAAGAAAAATGTACAGGCCTATGCAAACCTGGAAGCCAGCCAACCGGTAAAAGTTTTTGTTACCGGATACGTTAATAATCCCGGGTTATACAATGGCTTTTCCTCCGATTCTATTCTCTACTACCTGGATAGTGCTGGGGGTATAGATCCGGAAAGTGGGAGTTTTGTTGATATTACGGTAATGCGTGGCGGCAAACCGATACAAAAGATCAACCTCTACAATTTCCTGGTACAAGGCGTAATGCCATCATTGCAATTACGCAGTGGGGATGTGGTGGTTGTAGGCTCACGCAAAGGTTCAGTGACTATTGAAGGCGCTGTGCAGCAGGCAGCACAAATGGAATTTATTGGCCCTTATACACAATTGGGTGAAGTACTTCTGGTAACCAAGCCGGACCCTCAGGCCAATTTTACACGCATCACACAGGTAGTTGATGGGTTGCGGCAGGCGAGTTATTTACCGCTGACTGAGGCGATGACAATGCGTCTTTATCCTGGTGCTCAGGTGGAGCTTGTACGGGACAACGATATCAAATCGATTTCAATTCGTGTCTCCGGTGAGCTAGATGGTCCGGCTACTTATGTAATGCCCTATGGCGCCACACTGAATGAGTTGATGATGCAGTTAAATTTTCGTGAAAACGCGGATCAATCCGCGGTACAGCTTTATCGTAAAAGTGTTGCAGAAAAGCAGCGGGCTGCGTTGGATCGCTCTCTGGATGCCTTACAAATGGAGGTGCTGACAAGACAGCCCAATACGGATCTCGAAAAGGCGGCGCAGAAAGATAATGCAGCCATGATCCAAAAATTTATCGAGCAGGCCCGTAAAGCGGAACCTCGGGGACAGATTGTGATTGCAAATAGCCCCAATGCTGTAGAGATGCTGTTGGAAGATGGCGATGAACTTGTTGTACCGTTAAAGCCTTCCACAGTTTCTGTTGTGGGTGAGGTTATTTTCCCGACTTCCCTCATCTATAACAAAAAGCGCACCCTAGAAGAATATATCGAATTGGCAGGGGGGTTTGCCAACAATGCCAATCAGGAGGAACTGATTATTTTGCATCTGGATGGAACCATTAGCCGAATTGAGGATAAAGATTTCGATAATCGCCTGGGTGATCGATTGCG
The DNA here is from genome assembly GCF_030731025.1 of Microbulbifer sp. 2205BS26-8. Taxonomy (NCBI): domain Bacteria; kingdom Pseudomonadati; phylum Pseudomonadota; class Gammaproteobacteria; order Cellvibrionales; family Microbulbiferaceae; genus Microbulbifer; species Microbulbifer sp. 2205BS26-8. The sequence continues at coordinate 84,921 of NZ_JAVAMR010000010.1, forward strand.
CCCAGGGGATGAAATCATGGTAATGCCTAAGATTCATTCCAGTGAATTACAGGTAACTAAAGATATTACGGAAATACTGTACCGTATAGCGGTGGGCACCGCGGCTGTTCTATCCTTTTAACTAGGCAGGTTGTTGTAATTTTGTGGGGAATTTACAGCGTATAAATTTAATTGCAGGATTTAAAAATTGGGAGCAATGAGATGGTAATGTTGGGATCTTCCGATAGAAAGGGGATAATCTTGGCAGGAGGATCAGGTACGCGTTTGTATCCTCTGACTAAAGGCGTCAGTAAACAATTGATGGCGGTTTATGACAAACCTATGATTTATTATCCTTTGACGACACTGATGTTGGCAGGGATCAAAGATATTTTGATCATTACAACACCTGAAGAACAGTGCCTGTATCAACGCCTGCTGGAAGATGGTGCTCAATGGGGTATCAATATTTCATATGCGGTACAACCTTCACCAGATGGCCTTGCCCAAGCTTTCCTGATTGGCAGAGCGCATGTGGGTAACCAAAATAGTGCCCTTGTACTGGGGGATAATATTTTCTATGCGCAGAATTTCAGCCAATTATTACAGCATGCTGATGTCAGGAAAACCGGCGCTACGGTATTTGGCTACCGCGTTGCCGATGCGAGCGCTTATGGCGTAGTGGAATTCGACAAGGAAGACAAGGCAGTCAGCCTGGAGGAAAAGCCGACACAGCCCAAATCCCACTATGCAGTCACCGGTCTCTACTTTTACGACAACCAGGTGTGTGACATTGCGCGGGAAGTCAAACCCAGTCCCCGCGGTGAGCTGGAGATCACCGACATCAATAAAATCTACCTGGAACGCGGCCAGCTCAACGTGGAGCTGATGAGCCGCGGCAGCGCCTGGCTGGATACCGGTACCCACGACAACCTGCTAGAAGCTGCACACTTTGTACAGACTATCGAGCGACGCCAGGGGCTGAAAGTCGCCTGTCCGGAAGAAGTGGCTTACCGCAAGGGCTTTATCTCAGCCGAACAGCTGGAAAAGCAGGCCCACTTGTTGCGAAAGAGCGGCTATGGCGAATATCTGCTGAACCTACTGCTGGAATCTGGAGAAAGCTCCCTTTTCAACCAACAACGTTTCGCCGCCGCTGTTTGAATAACTGGCCTGATTCGTAGGTGTGAAACTTGTGTTAGCACGGTAAAACAAGACGAATACAAAAGTAGTATGAAAGTAATCGCAACAACTATTCCCGATGTAAAAATCATCGAACCCAAAGTCTTTGGAGACAAACGTGGCTTCTTCTTCGAGTCTTTCCGCCAGGATTTGTTCAACAATGCGTGCGTTGAGCGTGTATTCGTACAGGACAACCACAGCAAGTCCACCCAGGGAATCCTGCGCGGCCTGCATTACCAGACCGAGCAGACCCAGGGAAAACTGGTTCGTGTCATTAAAGGTGAAGTCTTTGATGTAGCCGTTGATCTGCGCAAAAGCTCTCCCACCTTCGGCCAATGGGTTGGCTTCACCTTGTCCGCAGAAAACAAACGCCAGCTCTGGGTCCCGGAGGGCTTCGCCCATGGTTTCTATGTCATCAGTGCCGAGGCTGAGTTTGTCTACAAATGCACCGAATACTACGCCCCAGAGCACGAACATTCACTGCGCTGGGATGACCCGGAATTCGCCATCGAATGGCCTCTGGTAAATGGCGAAACCCCCAAACTCTCTGCCAAAGATGCACAAGGGAAGCTTCTGAAAGAAGCCGTAACTTTCCCTTAGGTTGTGGTGTGTAGGTTTACGTAGGTACTTGATCACAGGTCACCCCGGAACTGTGGAGCTACAGGTCGGCAAAGTTGTACTGGAAACGCTGAGCTCTAACCTGGCAACGGATTGCAGGTTTGCAATCAATGCAGGGGTGATCGTTTCCGCGTTTGAAGTTGCCAGCAATGCAAAACCCGGATTCATCCAAAGAATGAACAGAATGACAGAAATCGACCCATGAAAATCCTCATAACCGGGAAAAAGGGCCAACTGGCCTTGGAACTGCAAAAGTGCAAACCCGACAATATCGAACTGACAGCCTTGGGCCGCAATGAGCTGGATATCACCAACGCCACCCAGGTCACGGAAGTCATCACCGAGTACAAACCGGAAGTGGTTATTAATGCCGCCGCCTACACAGCGGTAGATAAAGCCGAGACAGAAAAAGGGCAGGCTTTCGCCGTCAACGCCAGTGGCCCGGAAAACCTGGTGAAAGCCTGCAAGACATTTGGCGTACGCCTGATCCATATATCCACTGATTTTGTATTCGATGGCCAAAGCTCCACCCCCTATCAACCGAAGGATGCAGTCCGCCCCCTTGGCGTATACGGCGAAAGCAAAGCGGCGGGCGAGAGGGCTGTCCAGTCTGTACTGCCGGGAGCTGTAATCCTGCGCACCGCCTGGGTTTACAGCGCCCACGGGGTTAACTTCGTCAACACCATGTTGCGCCTGATGCGCGAGCGGGAACAACTGGGCATAGTTGCCGACCAGATGGGAACACCAACCAGTACCCACACACTGGCTGGTGCCATCTACGCCCTGATTAACAAGCGGGACGCAAGCGGTATCTACCACTGCACCGACGCCGGTGTGGCCAGCTGGTACGACTTCGCTGTGGCTATTGCTGAAGAGGCCAGGCAAGTGAACCTGCTCCCTATAGAAAAGATTGTACGAATCCAACCAATAGGAACCACCGACTACCCAACCCCGGCAGCAAGACCAGCTTACAGCGTTCTGGATAAAGCCCGCCTGGTGAAGGACCTGGGAATAGAGTTGCAACACTGGCGTCAGACACTGCGCCAGGTCCTAAAGGAAAGGGCAGGTATCTAGCAGGCTGCTGAAAAACTCGGATTTTGAATTAAAGCATCATCATCTTGAAGTTTTAGAATCAAAAAAACACTTGTTTTGTAGGCTCTGAATTTTCTGATTTTATAAGAGTTAAGGTAAAAATTTCGTTAAAGGGACTTTTTCAGCAGCCTGCTAGAAGCCTGATTGCAAAGAGCTTTAGGGCTGCGCAGCCTTAGCTCCGCAAAAGCCCACATACTCCTTTTCCCGCTTGGGGGAGAGGAGACAAGAAGAAAGTGTGAGGGTGATCCGTGGCAGTGATCAATATCAAAAAATTGCTGCAATTTAAATACTAACTCTCTGGACAAGAAAAACTTTGAGCCAGTTGACAAATTGAAGTGAAACTACAGCAAGAAAATGAGCAATCTACTGGTAACCGGCGGCGCCGGCTTTATAGGCGCAAACTTTGTTCACTACTGGATGAAAACTTACCCGCAAGACAAGGTCGTTGTGCTGGATGCACTCACCTATGCCGGCAACAGGGCCAATCTGAATCAGGTAAGTGGCAACCAAAACTTTTACTTCTGCCACGGTAATATTTGTGATACGCCCCTGGTGGAAACCTTGCTTAAGGAATACCGCATAGACACCCTGGTGCACTTCGCGGCCGAAAGCCATGTCGACAGATCCATCAGTGGCCCGGATACCTTTATCGAAACCAATATCATTGGCACCTATAGCCTGCTCAAGGCCGCCAAGAAAACTTGGTTGGATGAAGGGTTAAACAGAGAGAAACACCGCTTTCACCATGTTTCCACCGACGAAGTATATGGTACCCTGGGCCCAGAGGATCCCCCCTTCAGTGAAACCACGCCTTACGCGCCGAATAGCCCCTACTCGGCCAGTAAGGCCGCATCAGATCATTTAGTGCGCGCTTACCACCATACCTATGGGCTGCAGGTAACCACCAGTAACTGCTCGAACAATTACGGCCCCTACCACTTTCCGGAAAAGCTGATTCCACTGGTTATTACCAATATTCTGCAAAACAAGCCGCTGCCGATCTACGGTGATGGACAGCAGATCCGGGACTGGCTCTATGTGGAGGATCACGCGCGAGGAATTGATCTGGTGATTAAAAAGGGGCAACTGGGTGGATGTTACAATATCAGTGGGATAAACGAATGGACCAATATCAATATCGTCAAACTGATTTGTGGGATAATGAACAGAGAATTTACAGAGAACGTAGTGCTTGCTGACAAGTACCCGCTGGCCTCATTCGCCATAGCTGGCAAAGCGCAGGAACTGGTCACCTTTGTGAAGGATAGAGCAGGTCACGACCGCCGCTATGCCATAGACCCACAGAAGTCTAGCAGCGAGCTCGGCTATCAATCGCTGGAGAGCTTTGAAACCGGTATCCGTAAGACGCTGCAATGGTATCTGGAAAACGATAGTTGGTGGATTTCTGTAATGGATAGAAACTATCATAACTGGATTTCAGTATACTAACAGGGGTTGCTCGAAGAATTTAAATCGATGATTATGGCGGGTGAATCCGGAAGTCATTTTGGCCCGTGTTCAGCCGGTTGGTAACAAGGCGACTGTAGTGTGTGGCCCCTTTTTGGCCAATCCGTAAATACATTAAAAGGTTGGAACTTTCTGATGACATTGAAAATTGTGGCTGCGGAGTCTATAAAGTTCAGTTGGATAATGTCTATAAAGAAAGGCGCTGAAACATGGCAATTAGTATTGGAGATGATATGTTTTTTATTGCTACACCCAAGAATACTCAGGTCAATTTATAGGGCTGTGACTATAAAAAGTCTATGCAAGACGCGAAGTTTAGCATCTTTTTAGACGGCCGGAAGAATTCGGAGAGTCTTTATCTGTTTAAGTAAGATGGCACAGAATTTGGATTTTTTATCAACTTTTCAATGGCCATTGATAGATTGATTTTTGTAGAGAGACCCTAGAGGAAGACCTGATAAAGGTCTTAGATTGGTATTTAAACAACCTATGTGGGTGGGGCAAGTAGTAATTCAAAAAGAATTTTTTATTTGCCATTAATTTTTATTGGAGTTGACAAGTGTCTAATAGTGGTTTTTTATCTGAAGTGATAGATAATAATGACCTTGAATGGTATTTAACTATCGAAGAAGATAGAGGTCTTGCATATGATTCAAAAGTTTTTATTGACAAATTTGAAAGCAGGGTGAGTGATCTATTTTCAAAGTCGAAATTAAAATACGTATCGGTTGACGTATTTGATACTATTTTATTTAGGAATGGAAAGAGTGAGATAAGAAGATTTTATGAGATTGCAGATTTAATTTCTAGTTCGGAAATCTGTGTAAATAAAAAAATTACAACATTAGATATTTTTATGGCTAGAATTGACTCGACAAAAGTAACCTACAGAGCCTCAAACACTATCGATGGTTGTAGGGAGGGCTCGCTGATAGATATATATCAACAAATTTGTTTTATATTAGGAATTGAACAGAAATATATTGATGAATTTATCGATATTGAAATCCGATATGAAATAGATAATCTTAAGGCAAATTTCGGGCTGTGGGAAATATTGAAAAACTATAAGAATAATGGAGTTAAAATAGTATTTTTGAGTGATATGTATATGCATGGAAAGCATATTAAAAAAATATTAAATCACTTTTTTTTTGATTTTGATAATGTTGTGATCAAAGTTGTATCTAGTGCAGATGAAGTCATTAGTAAGCATTCTGGTAAAATCTATAAAAAGTTAAAGTCAGATTTTAAGTGGCCCTCAAAAAATTGGTTGCACTTAGGTGATAATCATCACAGCGATGTGGTGCAAGCCAAGAGAAATGGAATCAACTCAATCCACCTTCCAATTAATAACCAAACTCTGATTGAACAAGAAGAGTGTCGAAATAGATTTTATACTTTTTTTAAAAGTAAAAGTATAAGCAATGGCTACTTGATTTGATGCTAATGGATGTATGATGTTAATAGGTTTTATTATATGAATAAGGTTGAATATTTCTCAGAAATTTTAGGTCCAATTGTACATTTATATTTGGCCAAATTGGATCAATATATTAGTTATCTTGATGACGGTAAGACAAAAATTCTTTTTTGTTCGAGAGCGGGAGTAAGAATTAAAAATCTATACGAAAATTATTTATATAACAAAGGCCGTGTAATTTCTGAGCATTCGGATTTGTTTTGGATTTCGAGATTTCTTTTATGTAAGGCACTTGCAAGTAAAGATTGGAGCTTAGTGAAGAGGTATTGGCAGGTTGAATATTTCAATAAGAGTGCAGAAGAGCTTATTAAAGGGATATTTAACTCTGAAGATTCGAAACTGTATAGTGGCGTAAATTATGAAGCAATTGCTGGCCAGTCTGCCATGGATTATTTGTCAGCTATCATTCAAAAAAGGGAGTACACGAATTTTATTAGTCATTACCTTAGCGAGCAGGGTAGAAACTTTGATGGCTATTTGCATAGTTTAGTCGATGGATATGAGCGGGTTGTTTTGGTTGACAGTGGTTGGCAAGGTACTATACAAACCTTATTGACTAAGATATACAAAAATTTAGATTGGTATGGCTTAATGTTTGGTCGTGTAGCCTCACCCAACACAGATAGATCGTGTTTTCACAATATGGTTGGCCTTTCATTTGAAATTAATGCTGGTGACGACTTCAGATTTTTTGACGAAAATCATCCTGAAACTTCTTTATCTCTTCACAGGCACATAATTGAAAATTTATTTGAACCTAATGCACCTAGTATTGAAGCGATACATAGAGATGGAGAAAAATTTTTTGGAGTTGGTGTTGATAAAATATTAAATGAAGATTGCAGTGAAGATGATGATTATTTGGGGGTTGAGAAATATATCTCATTGGTAAATAGGGATGAGAAATATTCCACAATCATTGCAAATTGTACATTAGCATCTAAGAAGTTGGCTAAAAAAATAATCTTCCCAACCCTTCAGGATTTATCTTTTTTAGGAGGGATGAAAAGATCCGTAGATTTTGGGAGTAAAGCTTCAATTTCTGTTCTCTTGGAGCCTGTCAATAGATTTGATGGTGATAGCAAAAGCAAGCGAATAAAAGATTCATTATGGGAGTTTGGCCAGATATCGATTGAGTTTCAAGGAGATTCAGATAGAAAGCAAAGTGAACTTTTGAATAGTATTGCAAGAATGCAAGAAGTTAAAGGAAATACAGGAAATGGTTGGTTGCAGAAGGATAGCGTTCCTATTGTTGCTATAATTACTAGAACTAAAGATCGCCCAGTTTTATTAAAGCGTGCTGCTGAAAGTGTCGAAAAACAAACATTTAAAAACTATGTTTGGGTTATTGTTAATGATGGCGGAGAATTGTCGAAGGTAGAAAATATAATTAATCTTTGTGGCGTAGATAAACGAAAGATTATATTGGTCAATAATCCTATAAGCTTAGGCATGGAAGCTGCATCTAATAGTGGTATACACTCATCAAAATCAAAATACATTGTGATACATGATGATGATGATTCTTGGGAGCCAAAATTTCTTGAGAAAACTGTTGAATTTCTTGAGTGTTCAAGGAATAAAAACTATAAAGGGGTAATTACAGACACCCAGTATGTGTCCGAAGAGATTATTGACTCACATGTTAAGATACATGGGTCGTGGCCATATAATAATTGGGTCAATACAGTTCATATCATGGAAATGGCTTGTGGTAATTTTTTCCCACCAATAGCTTTTGTTTTTCTAAGATCAGTATATGATGAAATCGGAGGTTTTGATGAGTCGTTGCCTGTTCTTGGAGATTGGGATTTTAATTTAAGATTTTTGAATCTGGAAAATATTGGCGTCGTAAAAGAATGTCTTGCAAATTATCATCATCGGGATGTTAACTCTCAAGGTGATAGCTCTTACTCTAATTCTGTCATTGGGGGTATAAGTAAACACCAAGAGTATGAGCCAATTGTTCGGAATAAGTTTATTAGAGGATCAGTTAATGGAGGTGAAGTTAATCTAGGAGTCTTGGTTAATTTGGGAATGATGATGAGAGAAATAAGAAGTGGGGTTGAGGATTTAAAGAAAATTAATGATACAGTTAGCGCAGAGGCTTTATATAGTGACATTGGGAAAGGCACTCTTAGAAGAAAGAAATTTCTTGAAGACTTGATTGATTTTAGATGGGCTCATTCTGGCAGAAATCCAGGAAAAGTTATTCCTCCTGATTTTGATGAAGGTAAATACCTGCTTGAAAATGCCGATGTTGCTCAAAGCGTATCAGAGGGTGGTTTTGTTAGTGGCTATGAACACTATATTCTGCATGGTAAAAATGAAGGTAGGAATAGGCCATTGGTGGTTGATAGTAGTCTATTGAGAGAGCCAGCAAGAAAAGTTTCGATAAAGAAAGCTTTTAAGAGGCTGTTTACAAAAGATTAAGATTTTGGATGATATGTGTAGCATTTTCGAACTACGTGTATGGGCTGGATTTCTTATGGAAGTAACTGATTCTAATTTAAAATTCTGTCTTCCTTTGTCTGTTTTTTAAGATTTTGTATTTTATGTCTTCATAGTTTTGTATAATATATCTTGCTTTCATGGAATTTTTCACTTGTAATTTTTTAGATTAGAATATTTGAGCGGATAAGGTGTCTTATGAAAATAGCTGTAGAGCCAATGCTTCTTGAGCCATATAGAAAATTAAGTGCATTTTTTGGTGGTGGAATATATGAGTTCAAAAATAGTCCAGATTGGGATAACATTGGTAACTATTTTATATCCAAAGCTTTGGTTGATATTCTAGACTTTCAGGATGCTGTTTTACTAAGCAAAAATAGTTCTGATGATGCGATAAAGTATGTCAATGAAAACTGCAGCGTCTACATAATTCGGGGCGCAACTATGCTTGGTAAGGGAAAGATATCTGATTATCTGCCAGTTAATTTTGTATCTAAAATTAAAATTCCTATTGTATGGATTGGCTATGGACCAGAAAGTCCACTTGGAGTAAAAAATATTGAGTTGACAAGAGATGATGTTTATGTATTGAAATATATACATGACAATTCTTACGGATCTATTGTTCGAGGCGATACTTCTGCTGAAGTTTTAAATAAGCATGGAATACGGAATGTTTATCCACTTGGATGTCCAACAATATATTGGTCAAAAATGCCCGAGAATAAAATCAGACAACCAAGTTGGGATGATGTTGCATGGTCCTGGAGAGAATATTTGTATTCTCCAAATATGGAGGATGAACTAAGAAATAAACAATTCAAAGCGGTAAGTATGTGTCGAGATAAGAGCTCTCGGCTTAGTATTATTATGCAGGATATGTCAGAAAGGCATTGGGTAGAATATTCTATGGCAAATAAACAGGGTGGAATATTTGAATATTTTGACTCTTTGTCCTGGCCTCCACGGCTTATAAAAAAACATGTTCATTTAGATAAATTGGATGACAGTATACAAGAAAAATATAAAAATTATTCTTATCGTGAATTAATTAACTGGATGAAGAATAATATATTTTATTCTTTTGATGTCCATAGTTACCATAAAGAGATTAACAGTAAGACTTTCGTTTTAGGTTGCAGGCTACATGGAAATATGATTGGCTTGTCACATGGAACACCAGCTTATTTTTATGCTTATGATGAGAGAATAAAGGAGTTAGTTGATCTTCTTAAAGTTCCATATGGTAGTTTTAGTTCTGAAGAATTTTTAATACCAAACCTTGATGAGCTTGATTATTCGCTATATGAAAAGCAGTATAAAAGTCTTTATGTGGATTTTTATGATTTCTTGAAAAAATCAAGCATCAAAAACAACCTTCAGTCTCCATATGTCTAAAGTACGTATAATAAGACTTGCAAGAAGGGCACTATCGGTGAGATTGAGCTGCCCAGCGCCTGCAAAATAATCTTTTATTAAAGTTCTATAATCTCTACAATATATGAATGTTTGATTAGGTAAGGAAAATCCTTTAGTGTAATATTAAAACTGCTTACGCTGCACAAACTGGATGTGTATTGATATTATGAACTTGACTAACTGATCGTGAGAGAGATTATCATTCTTAGTTTGGATCAAGCGATAAATGACGACCATAAAAGAAAGATTTAATCAAACATTCAAGCTGGAAATAGCATAAATGATTGTTAATAAGGGGAGCACAATAAAGTCTGCTTGAGAACCCATGGAAGCCAGAAAACTTTTATAGAATCTCGTCTGTGGAGACTCCACTTAGAGTGAGATTGTAATTACTGAAGAACATATTCACATCGGTCAATTGAGGCAATCTCAGTTTTTTGGTGTCGAATTTTCTGAATAATTTTCGATGACTGAGCGGTTGAAGAAAGGTTATACTAGCACCTTTGTGAAGTTTTGATGTCTATCAAAATGGCTAGCGGGCTTGACTTGACGGGTAAAGCGATCCCGTCTCTACGAATAACCGATGCAGGAAGAGATATCGTGAGAGCTAGCGATAAAATTCAGCTTACTGATGTCGCTGATGAATCTGAATTCATTTGAGGCTTTTCATTATGGTGGATGAGTACTACAGCTACAGGCTGAGCTACCTAAATGCGAATGTGGAATGCGGCCTGCGCCATGCGAAACCTGCAGCGAAATATCAAATATATTTGAACGTGCTAATTCAGCCTACGCAAGAAGGCTTCAAGCTGTTTGACCGAGTGCCTCCAGGGAACGGTGCATAAGAGGGTGGGGTAACGATGAGTAGTCAGGTATTGGTGACTGGTGGTGTTGGCTACATAGGTACGCACACCTTGGTGGCTCTACAAGAAGTAGGGTATGATGTAATAGTTGTCGACAACCTATGCAATAGCTCCGCGGTGGCTTTACAACGGGTGGAGACAATTTCCGGTAAACCGGTGTGCTTCTATCGAGGAGATATTCTGGACAGGGCTCTGTTGAATAGGGTCTTTGCCGAGAACCAAATCTTTGCCGTGATTCACTTTGCCGGTCTAAAGGCTGTGAGTGAATCCTTGCGGAAGCCAATCGAATATTACCAGAATAATATTATTGGCAGTCTGGTATTGCTGGACGCCATGCGTGCATCCGGCGTCAAGCGATTTGTGTTTAGTTCTTCGGCCACTGTCTACGGTAGTGAAGCACCGGTGCCCTATGTGGAAACTTTACAAACAGGTAATACCACTAATCCCTACGGAACAAGTAAATGGATGGTGGAGCAGGTTCTGCAGGATACCGCCGCTGCAGATTCGGAGTTTGCTATAGCGCTGTTGCGCTATTTTAATCCTGTTGGCGCCCACCCTTCGGGACTGATCGGGGAGGATCCCCAAGGTATACCCAACAATTTACTACCGTATATCGCCCAGGTGGCGGTGGGCAAACGCGAGGAGCTATCTGTATTTGGGGATGACTACCCGACACCGGACGGCACATGCCTGCGGGATTACGTCCATGTAGTTGACTTGGCTCAGGGGCATGTCCGGGCCTTGGAATGGTTGGTGGGTCGAACAGGTGCAGAGGCATTTAATCTTGGGGCTGGCCGGGGCATCTCTGTTCTGGAAATAGTTCGAGCTTTCGAGCATGCTACAGGTGTATCTGTGCCCTTTCGAGTGGTGTCACGTCGTGAGGGCGACCTGCCAGCTTTTTGGGCTGATACATTCAAGGCTAAGCAGGAACTGGGATGGGTGGCGAATCTGGGGCTAGAGGAAATGATGGTTGATACTTGGCGATGGCAGAATGCCAATCCCCAAGGCTATCAAGCTGTTGATACCGGAAAATAAGTGGGAGTTACGGCATCAGTTGACTAACTGATTGTATAATGTAACGCTTACTACTTTGGATCTATCCAGAGGAGAGTTATTTCTTATGGGCTTTTGATATCTTGCTTTGTAGACCTTGATTTTATAATAAGGTGCGCTATCAGTTTTGTCAATTACCGTCTTACTTGCGGTAAACTTTCTTAGAGTTTAATATTTGACTTAATTGAAACCGCGTAATAATAGCCTTATAAGTTTATACGAAATTGATGCTTGGTTTCTCAATATGGCCGCAAGGCTACCCACTAGTGTTTTTGGTTGAGTCTCTGTATTTTATGAGAATTTAGATTATCTGGATGGTAATGTTTGATTATTATGTGAGCATGACAAGTCAACTGGTATGTCAAGTAAGTATTTTGTATAAAGGACTGTTTGATTTTGGGTAGGCCTTATGTGAAGGTTATTAAGTAGTTAAAAAGATTTATGAATCCTGATTTTTTGATTAACAAAGGAATTTCGATATTGACGCCCCCTGCTGAAGGCGTACATCGGACTATTGTCGTAGTAGGAGTGGCGCGTGGGGGGACATCCATTGTAGCTGGAACCCTGCATGCTCTTGGATTACCCATGGGTGACAAGTGTTATGCGCCGGTCTATGAGGATCTCAGGTTAAGTCTCGCCTTTGAAGGGAGGAGCGAGGAGCAATTCTCAAATGTAGTAGCGGAATATAATGTTTCTCATGCAAGTTGGGGATGGAAGCGTCCGTCGATGTTAAGCGATCTGGAAGAGATTGAATCAGAGTTGCGCAATCCGCATTTTATTTTTGTATTTCGTGATTTATTCTCCGTAGCTAACCGGAATTCCATATCTATGAAGCTGGATATTAAGCGGGGGCTTAGGAATGTCCTCGATGACTATATTTTATTGATAGATTTTCTGCAGAGTACGAAGTGTCCTGCAATGGCGATTTCTTCTGATAAAGTGGTGCGTTTTAAGAAAGAGTTTGTCAAACAGCTGGTGAGGTTTTCTGGTCTCAGCCCCACTGCTCATCAGCTAGAAAAGGCACTGTGTTTTATCTCTCATGATCCACAGGATTACCTGGATAAAACGCGCATTACCAAATCGCGAGGCAAGGTAAATATAGATCTTCTCAAGACGGGTTTGTTGAGGGGCTGGGCGCGGGGTGTGCATCATCTCAACCCGGTTACTGTGGAGGTAGTGGTAAACGGAGAGGTGGTGGCTTCTACTGAGGCAAATATTTATCGCGAGGACCTGCATAAGCCCAGTGTGCATCCTACTGGTAAATGTGGTTACGAAATAGACCTAAAGCCCCTTGGGGTAGCTCCGCTAGATGTTATCAACATTCGTGTCCGCGATGATGTTAACCCACTGAATGCACAACCAATCCAATTTTGCAACCTTGATCGCTGGATGACCGTCAAAGAATGGCACGAGAAAAATCAAACAAATGTTGTTTTGACTGTCGATAAGGCGAAATAAATATTATTGATTGTTGTTGATTGAAGGGTATTGAATGAGATGGGTGCGATTATATCCTGGAGAGGATTGTATACCACTAGTTGACTGGTATCGATAAATTCTTTATTGCTTATAATATCATTAATGACGAGATGTCACCGTTATTGGAGGCATTGGATTATTTGAGGGTAACTAACTGGGCCTATTTTCCTGAGATTGGAGATTCTATTTCCCAGGGCTCTATTTACAGTCGTATATTGCACCGATATAACGGTGAGGTACATTTGCTGAGTTTTACCAATGTCAACGTATTTTTGGTCAGTACAGATTGGTTTTTCTTTAAAGTGAATCTATTCACTTTTGTCTTTATTGAGGATGCGGGAATTCTAACTCTCAATTGGGAGAAATTTTGTTCATTTGCCCTTAGTTTAAAAGAGAAGGGACTAGTAATTGAACGCTTTCTGACGATCTTGCAGAAAAACGATATACTCAACTGTCTGCACTGTGGTTTCAATTACAGACCAAATAGAGTACTGGCGTCACAAGATAAGATACGGTAGAGTCCTTTATCTACAGCACCCTGAGCAATGTCAAGGTCAATTAGTCGTTGGGGCTTGCTTTTTAGCCTTAGCAATAGTAGTGATGATTTTTAAAACCTGTCCATCATCTATAAAGTGACATGAATATACCTGTGTAGCTTTCACAGATGGATTCAAAGTGGCTAGTCAGGACTGAACCCATGAAATATGAATTAGAAAGCTGAATACCGTGGTCAAATTTATAAAATCCTTTTTTAAAATTGATTTGATATCCCGTCTCAAGCCGATTGCCGATATTAAACCGGTAGATGAAGGGATAGATGGTTTTCAGTGGCGCTCTCTCGGCGTGGACCCGCAGTTCTCTTTATCCGGGCGCCGTCTCCTGCCGGGTTGGTATATGCTTGAGTTGCGACTGGTTCATAATCAGGGTAGCTCGAATGCCAGCCTCTATGTGAATTCCGACTATGGGATTAGCGAGGAAAAGTGCTACACGCTCAACTGCAATTCCGATCGAATGGTAAAGCGACTATTGTATTTTCGAAAGGGAGGACGTGATCTTCGATTTCGTCCATTGGAGGAGGCAGGTTCGTTCAGTATCGAACATCTGCAACTGATACCTTTGGTATCCAGATTCGCCCATGGTTTGATGGCAAAGCGCCTGGTTGCAAGACACCACGACTTCAGAAATTTCAAAAGGCGAGAGGTGTTGATGCGGTTGAAAGCCGACGCCAAAGCGTTATGTTGTAACTGGATCGATCTCGGTCTTGCTCACTATGCGGAGACCTTTAATCGCAAATGCAGAGGGCGGGACTACCGGAAGTGGATTGATCAAGTGGAGGCGTTACAGTTGCCTTCTTCAGAATCCGCCGCTGAGATAGATGGACCGCTGATTTCCATTATCATGCCGACTTACAATACGGAAGTCGGTTTCCTTCACGCTTGTATTGATTCTGTTCTGGCACAATCTTATCCCCACTGGCAACTCTGTATCGCCGACGATGCCTCACCGGACTCACAGATTCGGGAGTGTCTCTCTGCTTACCAGGCACTGGATCCCCGTATCCAGGCGGTATTTCGTACCGAAAACGGTCATATCTCAGCGGCAAGTAACAGTGCACTGGAACTGGCAACAGGAGGCTATATCGCCTTCTTGGATCACGATGACATCTTACCGTCACATGCACTTCAGCGGGTCTGTGAGGAAATCGAAAAATCGCCGCAGGCACAGTTGATTTACAGCGATGAAGACAAGATTAATCGCGCTGGCCATCGTTTTGAACCCCATTTCAAGCCTGACTGGAATCCGGACCTGTTGCTGTCGAACAATTATATCTGTCACTTCACCGTGTTTAAGACGGATTTGATCAGAAAGGTTGGCGGGCTGCGTACGGGCGTCGAGGGAGCCCAGGATCATGACCTATTACTGCGCTGTTTGCCCTATCTGAATGCCGAAAATGTGATGCATATTCCTGAAATTCTTTACCACTGGCGGGCGATAGAGGGATCGACAGCGCTGGACTGCAGTGAAAAAAGCTACACGTCAGAGGCCGGCGTTAAAGCGCTGAGTGACTACCTGGAGTCTGAGAGAGTGGATGCGCAGGCGGAGCAGGGCTTTGTTCCGAATACATACCGCATATGCTGGAGTCTGCCGAAGGAAAAGCCACTGGTCAGCCTCCTGGTGCCAACCCGAGACCACTGCGATATACTCCAGCCTTGTGTGGACAAGATTTTGTCGCTCACGGATTATCCGAATTTTGAGCTGTTGATTCTGGACAACCAGAGCAGCTGTGAAAAGACTCTGGACTATCTGGAAAAGGTCAGCGCCGATGCCCGGGTCCGAGTTTTCCGCTGGGACTACCCGTTTAATTATTCGGCTATTAACAATTTCGGTGCGAGTCAGGCGAAAGGGGAGATCATCGGCCTGATCAATAACGATATTGAACCGATAAACGCAAGCTGGCTGATGGAAATGGTCAGTCAGGTCTGCCGCCCTGAAATAGGTTGTGTGGGTGCCAAGCTATATTACCCTAACGATACTATTCAGCACGGCGGTGTCATTCTTGGTATCGGGGGCGTTGCTAACCATGCGCACAAGCATTTTGGTCGGGGTGAGCATGGCTATTTTGCCCGTCTGAGCTTGGTGCAGAATTTGTCGGCGGTCACCGGTGCCTGTTTATTATTGAGAAAATCTGTATTTGAGGAGGCAGGTGGCTTGGAGGAGGTGAAGCTTCCAGTAGCCTTTAATGATGTAGATTTGTGCTTGAAAGTACGCGAGTTGGGTTATCGGAATCTCTGGACTCCCTATGCAGAACTCTATCATCATGAATCCAAATCCCGCGGTGCCGATGATACTTTGATCAAGCGGCGCCGGATGGCGGCGGAGACTGCCTATATGCGCAAGCGTTGGGGGAGCCTGTTGGATCGGGATCCAGCTTACAACCCCAATTTGACTTTGGCACATGAGGATTTTTCTTTGGCATAATTGAAATTTTGGTTGGTTATTTAAGCTTTTATACTGGGGTGGTTTTTCCAAAGAAGTTTGTCAATACAAATCCAGATTAGGCTACAAAATATTGAAGTTTACGTTATTTCTGCACTTTAATTACTACATGATGAGACATTGCGACTTTATAACTTGCAAGTCAAGATTCTTCATTGAGTAATTAAAAAAATGACTTTTCACTGGTATGGAATGTTTCTACTTCTGGTGTGACTCAACTATTGAGTTTAAATAATTGGCACGTAATATTGAACAATGTGAAAATCGCTAAAGCCAAGTCCAAATGCCTGCATTCTCT
>NZ_JAVAMR010000099.1:0-2908 GCF_030731025.1 Microbulbifer sp. 2205BS26-8
AGGAGCCCGCGAACTTTGACCCGGGGTATGAGTTCGCGCTCGAGGACGGTGTGCTGGTGCAGGAATTCCGGCCGGTTTCCGAAGAGGCGCCCGAGGACACTGTTCAGGTGCATTACCGCCGCCTCAAACAGATACAGTTGTGTGCCTATAACGCCAATGGCGGCGGCCGCCAGTGCCTGAGCCCGCTGGTGTTCGACTGGAAGCTGACCGACTCCGCCCACCCGGAGGATTTTGCCACGGGTATCGAAACCGTGACCGACGGCCTGGGGGCGCAGACCAAGTTTGAGTTGGAGCGGATCTCCGACAAACCCGGCGAGCAGGCAGTGGGGCGCTTTGATGAGGGCACAACCCTGTTTGGCTCCGTCGGTGCCATTCCCGATGCCAGCCCGGTAGAGGCGGTGGAGGGCGACTACCGCACCGTGGTGACGAAGATGCTCCGCTCCAACGGTTACCGCAACGGTTGGCACAGTACCGAGTACGCTTACCAGGGGGTGGGCCTTACCAGTGACAAACATTGGGGCTTCCTCGGCTATAGCGCCCAGCGGATTTACGATACTGAAGCCAAGATCGTCACCTACCGCCAGTTCCGCCAGGACTTTCCCCACTTTGGCAAAGTGGCGCGGCAGCTGCAGTACCATAACAACCACAGCTTCGGCGAGTTGCTGACGCGCCGGCGTATCAGCCACAGCGCCCTGGCACTGTCGGTCGGGAGCAATACCACTTATTACCCCTATGTGGCCCAGAGCCTGGATACCCTGTTGGAAGACGGGGAGACCCTGGGCTATGTGATTGCCGATACCACCCCCCAAACCAGCAACTATGGCAGTGCCGGTGAACTGCCCAGTGGCAGTGTGCGCACCCGTCGCACCGTGCACTCCACCCAGATCAGCGAAAGCCAGAGTGTGTGGGGAGATGTCATCCCCGTGACTGTCTACGGCAATCCCCGGCGCAGCGTGGAAAGCACCACCCTGCTGGAAAACCGCGTCAGCGGCCACTGGCTGATCGGCTTCCCCAGTGCCGAGGAGCAGCGCCACTACGCCGGCGCGATAACCGGTACACCGGACCAGGTGGCCAGCAGCACCATGACTCCCTACGGCAATACCAACCGGGTGCAGACACTGACCCGGTACCCCGGTGATGCCAAATACCAATTGGCGGTTACCTATGCCTACGACGCCCACGGCAATATCAACCGCGAAACGGCCACCGGCAAGGTGGATGCCACCCTCAATGGCACCGGTACCCAAACCCGCAGCACGGTGGTGAACGGTGCTTTTGCCGACCGGCGTTACGCCACCAGCCTCAGCAACAGTCTCGGCCACACCATCACCATGGCGTACGACCACCGCTTTGGCAGCACCAGCCGGATTACCGATGCCAACAACCGCTCCACCCGCATCGAGTACGATCCTTTCGGGCGCACAGTGCGCCGCACCAATGCCGACGGCGTGGCCTTTGCCAGCCAGTACAATTTCTGCCACGGCATTTGCCCCACGGTTGGCGACATCGAGGTGCCGTACTGGGTACAGACCGAATCGCCGATCACCCCTACGGCAGAGTACTATTACGACCAGTTGGGCCGCCTGGTACAGCAGGACAGCCAGGCGTTCTCTGGCAATCACGTCTCCCGCCGCGAGTTCAAGTACGACACACAGGGCCGCCTGGCCCTGGAAACGGCGCCGTTCTTTGCCCAGGGTGCGGCAGCGGTTGATGGCAAGCCGATCACCAGTTACGAATACGACCTGCGCCACCGTCTCAAAACGATCGACAAGGCCGGTGGTGGCACTGTGGCCATCCACCATGCCACCAGTACTGGCAGTAGCGGCAAGCAGGTAAAGGTCCGTGTGACCGAATCCGTGGTGGGCGAAGGGGGCACCAGCACCCAGGTGAAGGAGAGCTACTACGACCTCAACGGCGATCTGGCCAAGACCGTGGACGACGCCACCGGCCTGGCGGTGGCCACCGACTACACCTACTATGGCAGCGGCCTGCCGAAAACCGTGACCGTCACCGGTGACAGCGGCACAATCGCCTCCAGTTTTGTGATCGACCAGGCCGGTTTCCGCACCAGCCTCACCGACCCCAACCTGGGCACGGTCACCAGCGGTTACAACGCCTTTGGTGAAATGGACCGGCAGACCGACAACAAGGGCCAGAGTATCACCTACCGCTACGACCAACTGGGCCGCCTGCTGCAACAACAGGATGCCCAGGGCCTGGCCCAGTGGGAATATGATGCCACCAACGCCATTGGCGCCCTCAAGAACCGCAGCTATACCGACAGCGGTACCCAGGTATTCCTTGAGGAGTACACCTATCGCACAGACAGCAAGCTGGATAACATCAGAACCCAACTGGCTATCAATGGAGGAACCCCCACCTATCGTCACCGCTATGGCTACGATAGCCAGGGCCGCACCAATAAAATCATCTACCCCAATGGGGTGGAGGGCCATTACCGCTACAACCAGCGCGGCTATCTGCAGAGCCTCAGTAGTGATGCCGCCGGCAACAACCCCCTGCAGACGTTTGATAACATGAATGCCTGGGGCCAGGTGGAACAGGAAACCTACGGCAATGGTGTGGTGACCAACCGCACCTACAACCCGGATACCGGGCGTCTGGAAACCATTAATACCGGCGGTGGCCAGGTGCAGAACAATGCCTACCACTGGCGTTCCAACGGCACCCTGGAGAGCCGCCTGACCTACAGTGCCTCGCAAACCCTGCAAAAACAGGAAAACTTTGCCTACGACGGCCTGAACCGCCTGCACAGCGCCACTACGGTTGCCGGTGGCAACCGGGTGCTCAGCACCCGCTACGACGAATTGGGCAATATCCTCTCCAAGACCTCCAGCAATAGTGCCGATACCCAGGTGACCGGCTACCAGTATGGCCAGACCGGCAA
>NZ_JAVAMR010000100.1:0-2727 GCF_030731025.1 Microbulbifer sp. 2205BS26-8
AAGTAACAGCTACGTGGATGATTAACTCGGCAGTCGCTGGAACAAACGTTCTATTGCATTCTGCTTTTTGTGCATCTCCTTATCAAATTGCCACGGCGCCAATCGATGAATCTTAGGGGCACAACTGTCATCTTACTCAGATTAAGTACCAGCTACCTTACTTCATCTCCCCCATAGGTTTTCCCCAGCATAATGATAGTGGGTTGTTTAAAAAATACCGTAGCAGATGGAGTTCGTACTGAAATATGGCCCTAAGGGCTGTTCCTGTTTGGATGTGGCCTATGGATTGATAAGAATAAGCGCACCTCATTGAGGTTCCAGCATAACCATAAAGCAAGCTTGCAATGTCCGGATGAATATTCAGTGATCCATAGTCATCAAAGTTGTGGGAGAATTTTTACGATATAACAACCTGGTTTCTGTATGACCGCTATGGGCATGCCCTATCCAATGCGTACCAATTGCCCATAGGGAAGTCTGCCAAAGGGCTTCGGGGGTTAAGGTAAGCTGTATGGGCGCTGCAATGCCTGGTTCCCGCCAGGTAAGTGACAGACAATATTGTTTTAAGCACTGGTTATAAATCCGGATATGGAATGGGTTTTCGTGGATGGACGTTACCCTAAGCGCAACAGGGTGCCAAGGCAGGGATTCCCGGAGTGCGCAGTTTCGTGGAAGGCAACGCGGATTTGAACAGGGAACTCTACAAAAATCGGCCTCTGGTTGAGAATGCGGTTGCACGCTTGAAGCACGACCGCACGAATGCCTCACGTTTCGACAAACTCAGCGGCCCGCTTGTGCCTTCCTATGGCCGTCTATGTGTTGCGGAAACGCAGGGGTGGTATAGCGGGCCAGTGTCACCGGCCCTTTTTAAAAGGGCATTGCGGTTTTTCCGGGCACTTGCGCTTAGAAATATAGGCATCAAAATGATCTTATTGAATTGCATTCCGTTTTCTTTCGTGTCAAAGCGGCGTAGAATCCAAAGGTTTCTGTCAGTATTTGGACCGGTTTTTGCGAACCAATAGCGCAAGCGGTTCAAACTGCCCGGGCATTTTCTAAAATCCCTTCCCTTCAACAGGAGAACGGTAACGTGGCCTAAGCGTAAGTAAAAGGCGCTGACCCAAGGTGTGCAACCACCAGAGGGCCAGCTAACCAAATTGATAACATGACTATCAAAATGGCTGTATGGATAATACGCTAGAAACCCGCTCGTCTTCAATAAAGCGGAGCCCCTTCAGGCACTTGGCGCGGTTCCCCAGGCCCTGGGGGCGTTGCGTGCGGCAGTTCTGCTTTACCGCCTACCGTTCCCGCGCCCCGCCTTGTATTTCCTTCAACCATTACACCCCGGGTATTCCCATCACAAAAAGTCAGCCCGGAATTTGCAAACCGGAGGGAAAGGCTTATGTTGGTTCTAAAACGCCGGCCAGGCGAGAATCTCAGAATTGGAAAAAATGTCTCCGTCATAGTATTGGAAATTACGGGTAATCAGGTCAGGGTGGGTATCAAGGCCCCGAAATCCCTGCCGGTACACCGGGAAGAGGTGTATCTGCGCATCCAAAAGGAGCGGGCGCGGGACAATGGAAAGCCTTTGGCAGTGGCTTCTCCCCGTGGGGAGGGTCTGCCATAGACCGGAATCTTCCCTGTGGGCCCGCAACCCCAGTCGCAGCAAAGGCCAGAAAGCTTCCACCGCGGGCATCCGGGTAGCCTATGTTTTCGGGGGCGCATGGTCTTTTGCTCGACCTGCGTCAGCATATTAAGGCAGGCTGCGTGCCCGGCTTAGTACCCTTGCCGACTTGCCTCTTGCTGACCCGCGATTGCAGTGTCTCAGGTGTACAGCCGATCCTGGAAGCAATAGCTGCGATCGCTGCCCAGCGAGACCGATGCTCGCTGGTCAACCTCATGCGAACTGCGTGTCCCCGTACTTACGAGGGAGTATCCAGGTCGTTTGTTCATTGGCTGGTTCTCTCATGAACGTTGGACTCCGGGAAACCCGGGGTGATTCAACGCTGTGCCAACGGCCGAATTTCTTCGGCAGACCTCGCCATTTGCAACCATGCTCGGCTATGTAAAGAATGGCATTCAGCACTTGTAAGTTGGATATTTTCACGTTGCCGCGCTGGAGGGGCAGGAAATCTTCGATAATTTTGTATTGTTGCGCTGTAATTTCCATGAAGGGATTATACAGGATTTAGTGTGAACAGGCCCTAATACATTTGAAGCCTACCACCGAGTCGGTCATCTTTCTTTAATTATTTCAATAGCTTGCGCTTAAGCAGGTACCATTCTATTTCGACCCCATTATTTTACTTGCGCATCTTAGCGTAAGTTAGCCAAACTGCAATTTCCACAAAAATACTATTTATGAGCCAAATTTCCGCACTAATTAAAAGAGGCACAAGAATTTTTGAAGGTTCACATAAGGCCCTAAATTCTTTGGGGGTAACTAAATTGCAGTCAAATGTCAATTTAAGATAAATATATATAAAAAGAAGTGAAATTGCTATTCCATAAATACATAGAAAAAATACAGAAACTATTTTATATTTGTTCCAAAGCAGATTAAATGAAGCATTGCTGAATATGCAGGCTCTGATCGCAGAAGAAATTAAAACAACTAAAATAGCAAAAGAAAATGACAAGAACCAAGCTTCAGGTACAATAGAAGGATAGTAAAAAAGCAAAAAACAAGCTGTTGAAATGCTAAAAAATAAGCAAATTCGAAAAATATAA
>NZ_JAVAMR010000101.1:0-2609 GCF_030731025.1 Microbulbifer sp. 2205BS26-8
GATAACTATTCAGTACACCACAAATTTCCAGCGGTGTTCGTCCAAAAAATACGGGACAAAATATTTATTTTTCCTCTGTGTCAGAGTAGCTTTCTCTAAATGTTCGCATAACTAAATTGTGAAAATTTCCTCAGGCTATTTTTTTGGCCTGAATGCACTCCCACAGAACGTTTCAATAACTCAAAATATCATACCTAGCTATCGCCGGATATAGTCGTCCCACACCTCCGACCATGAGAAATGGATTTCTTTACGCCATATAACTTTTCAACTATCTTTACATATTCAGACAAAGAGAGCATCCCCATCTCTTTGCGTCGTTTGTCTACATTAGCTTTATCCTGGATTGGTTTCAAAACAACTCGAGAATCAATTATATCAGCTTGGGTACCGAAAATCTGCTTCTTGCCTTGGTGAATAAGTAAACGGTCTGTGAGTAATGCAATTTCTTGCCCAGTTATACCATCACCGTTTAAGTATAATTTTTTAAGAGCGTACAGTGCCCGCTCTTTAAATACGTAATCTGGGGAATGCTGAATGATAAGAAAGATAGCCGACATCCCTTCAGCACCAACTGAATCCTTAGTGGGCCAAGAATATTCCTTTAGAATAGATTTTAATCTAGCCGTATTTTTTTTATCTACCTTATTTATTTTCTCAAGCAATTTTTTTTGAAAATTATTGTTATCGCACCCTGATTTTATCAACAACTTTCGAACTCTCTGATCTTCAACCGCCATCTCAAGTAATTCTTTTTTAAGCGTAATGTTTGTTTCTGCGAAAGAGAATGTAGATAATAATATGAAAAAGCATAAAATACTTAATTCTTGAAACATAAATTCTCCATATTAAATAAATCCTTAATTCAATAAATAAATGCAAATGATTCTTCAACTTACACTATGGTGGACCCCACTGTCTAGACCACGAGGCCCGCTTTTTGGGTCTTCAGGGGAATCTGTGGGTAGATTTCCCGCTCTACAGGGGCTCGGCCTCTAACCCGTCGGGGCTTACCCCGCCCTTGCTGGGCGGCAGGTGCGGTAGCGCCCAGCCACCTACGGGGGGTATTGGCCTGAACAGACAACCAAGGATTCTTCGACGCCTTCAGCTGCGTTCCTCCTCGGTTACCTGCTCAGACCGGAACCAGGAAGATGCATCTGTTGGTGTGTTTTGGGCAAGATTGATTTCACGAAAATTAATCACCAGAACACAAGTCTAACAGATGCAATTGAAGACTATTCTGAATCAGTGCCACAAATTCAAGTCCTTTGTGTACCAAAGCGTGCGGTGTTTGTCAACGAAATTGTCGCGACCATTAGTTATGCCGCCATTAACTCTCTTTCGGTAGTGAGCTGATTTTTCGGTGGAGGATTTAGCCATACCTCATTGACCTGATCCCAGTTCCTGGTATGCCGTGTCCATCGTTGTGGGTTGCGCTGTTTAGCTTCTTCATATACGGCATGACGATGCCTCAATAGCGAACTTTCCTCGCCACCGTGGCGCTGATTCGGTGTTACATAACGAACAGCACTATGGCGGTATAAGGAGAGCTAGATGCGAGAATAGGGAAATAGGCGCCACCCGAGTGGCGGTAGATCCCACCTTTCTAAGCTATTGACACTTTCTCAAGGCGCACAAAAAAGCGTACCCTTTCGAGTGCGCTTCGCGTGGTATGTTTAAATTTTGCTTTTCAGTCGAAAAGCGCAAGTAACGCCTTGTATAGTTTATGATCAGTATTAAAGGTAATCACTTTCTCGCCCTTGTCGTACTCCGCAAACTGCAAGAATAAACAGAAGTTTTTGAAGTAGTTCGCTTGTGTTGTTGTTGCGTGGTTCATTGCTCTTTGTATCTCAGTGATAGAGATTGCGCTTTTCTCAGTGGCTACAATCTGCGCAAGGATCGCGGCGAGCGCGTTATCAAGGTAGGCCGCTTCACGGCGACTTTGGTCGTGCCAACTCAAACAGAGTGCGCTGCCTACACCAGCCCCGCCAACTTGGATATCCTTGCAACCCCGGTTCTCCACAGGCTATGAGTTATCCGTCTACCCTCACCGCTCAAGCAGCTGCTCCGAACCGGAGATCTGTGGTGGCACTACTTTAGACGCAATCAACACACTATCCGAAAGGTGGTCATTGACAGCGTCTGCCGGGTGCTGGCCTGTGGTGCATCCATACTGGGCTTTGCCACCTTCCGCTGTAAAAAACTTAACTGCCCCCATACCAAGAGAATCTGCTTCTCCTGTAAATGCCGCTTCTGCAACACCTGTGGGGCCAAACGCACCAAACAGTGGATAGAAACCCAGCAGAATATCCTGCCCCAGGTTGACTATCAGCACATCACTTTCACCATGCCCGCTGAGCTATGGCCTCTGTTTAGAGATAACCGCCATCTACTCGGTGAGCTGAGCCGACGGGCGGCAAACTCACTACTGAAGGCCGCCAGGAAGAAGGGTATCACCCCGGGTATATTCACCGCCCTGCACACTTTTGGCCGGGGACTAAACTGGAATACGCATGTGCATGTGTCCGTCACCCGGGGAGGTCTGAGTGAAGATCACAGCCAGTGGAAATCTCTCTACTTCGCCGCAAAGAGCATCATGCCCCAGTGGC
>NZ_JAVAMR010000102.1:0-2530 GCF_030731025.1 Microbulbifer sp. 2205BS26-8
AGTCGCGTGGAGATCATGATTTTGCTGATGAAATTCGTATGAAATGGAAAAACTGTTAGTTGTTGGCCATTTCAAGCTTTATCAGTGCATTGATATGCACAAAAGAAAACGGCTTGGAAAAAACTTGGTTCTATTGATGCTGGTGGGGGAAGAAAGGAGTATGTCTTGACTATAGATGCTGGCCAGAAAATTAGGTTGGACGCATATAGTGATACTCATGGATTGGAAGGGTTTTACGTGAAAGCCAAGCCTTTACCTCTTGACGAAAATGGTGGTTATGCTGATCGAATTGAGCCAATAATTGAAGTAATTCCTCCCATCGGTTCATTTGACGGATACTATCGATTGGCAGATGACGGCATAATAAAAAAGTCATTTATTGCTGGCTTTCATAACGGGATGAGTATGACTATAAGTGAGCCTTATGATAATCCACATGGTTTCAGGTGGAGGATTTCAATTCCTCCACAGGAGCAACTACATCAAAACTCGGCGGGATATAGACTTGATGTGTATGGGCAGTAAAGTGAAACAGCTTCTATTGTGTATTATATTTTGCTTAGTAGCTCCGTTTGGTTGTTCAGCCGATGAAGAAGCAAAATATACAAGGCAAGAATGTATTCAAAAAGTGCTGTTTGATTGGAGTGGTTATGACGAAATTGAAATTGAGCGAGTTCTGGAACAATTCACTTATAAGTTAACGAGCTTAAGTGGCCGTGAAAGTGATATTGAAGTCCCTAGCTTCGTTATTCCACTTAAGCATAGAAATGAGCTATATTTTCAATTTAAGAAGAATTGTTCCAACAAAAAGAAAAACACAATTCATCTAATTAAATTAGTTGTTCCATCGGTTAGTAATATGCCTAAATATATTGTATCTGATGAGAGGGTTGTACCATCTCCTAAAACTATTTCCTTAAAGGGGGAACACTGGAAAGAAGATGATTTCGAATAAGCAGATGCACAAAAGGAGGATGGTACAAATGGATTCATGCAGTGCCGTAATACTTGTTTAAACCAAAACTATGGTGAAACTATTGTGTGGGCCAATAGGGTTAGCCCATTAAGTGTACAGGGCGTGCTTACAAATGAAGCAACCGAAATTCTATCAGATAGACTGTCTAAAGAAGCTAATCGAAACGCATGGTCGCATAGTAAGGAAGCGTTCGAAACCGGTAAGCGCCAATTAGGTCTTTTAAAGTTATTTGGGAGGTTCAATGCAGCCATGGCCGTTGCCGGTGCATTTGGTTTTCAGGTTGGGGCTGTTGGGTATTGCTCTGTTGAATGTGTGGGGGAATTTCTGAATGAATAAAATGTTATTTCGGATACTCTCCGGCGTTTTAGGGGTACTTTTTGTTCTTTATGGGATGATAGTTTTTTCTCCGTTTGGAGAGGGGTTAGGGGTGCTAGGTGGTTTTACCGGGTTAGCCCTTGGTGGAATATTACTTTATTGCTCTATAACAGGAAAAAAAAGATTATTTCGGTAATGGCTTCACGAAATGCGGAACTCACAGGAACAATAAGAGAAAGGAACAAAAGCAATATTTTTTCTTTTGGCTTGTCGTGAGATGAAATGCTAGGTTGTAGGCGTTAAGCCTTATAGCTTAGTAAGCAAAACCACTAAAACCCCGGCAGGGCAATCTGCTGGGGCTTTGTCTTTAAGACGCCTATTCAGCAGTCAACACCAAACACCGCTCCATGACCCTGACCTTGATCGGCATATCCACCACAAAACCGGCCCGTTCAAGCCAGTGGCCCCTGATCGTGATCCATGGCACGGAACGGCTGGCAGCATAGGGTGGCTGTTTCTTGAGGCGGTACTCATAGTAGGCCTCCTGGACTTTAATGTAGCGCTCCTGACAAATTTTTTCATAGATCTAAGCAAGAAATAACATACAGAGTAAGTGTCCCAACTGCAGTGGATACCGATTACTTATTGTTTCTCTTCTTCTTGCCGTTTCTTGATCAGATTCTGTTCAGAACTGAAGCAGCTGTGATAGACATCGCTTAACTCCATACCGGCTTGTGCCAACTCCAACGTGGCCTTTGGATTATCGGGTATGCGGGTAACGGCAAAGAACAATGCGCGGAATCGGTTTGCGTGCTCAATACCGAGGGATGCGGTGTCGAATGCTTTGGTCAACAATGAATCGACTCGGTAATAAGGCACAGTTTCAGAGTGATTTGGCATAATAGCCTCCTTGTATAGCGAGTTCCGCCACCAGGGAGTTGTCAATCTCAATTGGGTGGCGGGGTAAACGGGTTGACAATACCGCTACAAGGAAACGGCGGGCCCGAAAGCCCCCCGAATACCCCACCATAACAAGGAGGTTTCGCGCATAAAAAAAGACGCATACCGCTGGTGGCGTCTTCTTGGCGCCTTGTAGTTACGGGTTGTCAATCCCGGCTACGGAGGTTGCCGTAGCGCAACCAGTATGCGTGTTCATTGTAACAACTTTCAACTCTGAACGTTGAATATTGTGCCAATTATTGTTGTTGTAATCGTTGACTTTAATCCTGGGCAGATTAG
>NZ_JAVAMR010000103.1:0-2430 GCF_030731025.1 Microbulbifer sp. 2205BS26-8
GCCATCGCATTGATCTTCTTCTGAACCACATCCAATTTTAACTGCTTGGCCTTGCGCAAAAACCTCTTTTGCCAAAGAGATCTCCTTTCACTCTGTAGTGGTCAATTGTGCTCCGAAAGAGGGGGCAGAGATTGTACATTTTCAGAATCAATTAGTACGTTTGTGTGCCTAATTGGTGGGCTCAAGCTCATGTCAAGCCTAAAATATCTAGCCGAGTAGGGGATCTGGCCACTATATTTACTCAGGGAATAGTGGCCACAAAGATCACTGCCACTTTTATAGGTGAAATCCATGAAGCAATTTTCAGAGCTGGCAATAAAAATTCTTGCCGCATATTTTATTCTAGGCAACCTGGGAAATGCCTCACCGCTGCTTTTTGTGCCTGAGTTTTGGGAAAGCAAAGAGCTTGTGCCTACTGTACCATTTATTGCGATGTTGGCTGCTCCTATTGTCATTGGTATTTTTCTTTGGATATTGGCCCCCAATATAGCTCAGAAGATAATCAGCTCCTATGAAGGCGAAACAGCTATTTCCGAGCACGGCCTCATAATTGCTGGAACCTTCCTTATAGGCGTTTATTGGGCGTTGAGATCCATAGGAATTGTTATCGGTGAAATATCCACCAATGGATCTATAGATTACGGCAACATTGCAGTATTTTTAATTTCGTTAGTCCTGATTTTAGGGGGTAAATTTATTACATCTTTCTATCGTTGGCTACGAACTGCGGGCAGTGGAGTATAACCAAATAATTTAGAACATTGTGGAGTGTGCAGGGTTTTTTGATTTTTTGGGGAAAATCTAGAATCATTGAATCAATTGTTGTTATGCTGTTACTCCCTATTTTTTATTATATTATAGGGCGCATAAAGCCTTTCAATAAATTAGTCAAGGATCGATCATGAGATATCTAATTTCGGTATTTCTCTTTTACTGCTGCACTTTTGCACATGCTGGCGATGATTTTATATACATCTCTTTAAGTGGAGAGCTTAAAAAGATAGACAGTCAAGGGGTGTACCAAAATCCCGAGACGTATATTATTCACGATACCGCCGGCGGTCGGTATGTGTATGCAGGAACAATGGATATTGTGGCCTATGATGAGAAACGCCAGCCATATATGGCAAAGGCAAGCTGTTTTACTGCAGAGCTATGGCTTTCCCCGGACGTGCCCCCCTCTGAAGGCGCCTGGCTCCCTGGTAAAAGCTGCCAGGTGCAGGAGATCTCCAAAGACTTCAAGCCGCCTCAAGAGGGTGAACATGTTCCGGCTATACCCTTTGATTGGGATAAATGGGAAGCGGAAAATCTCCATTTAAAGGAAGAAAATAAAACTCTCCCCCCTAGCGCAAATCAAAAAAGTTCTCCAAATTTGTTTTGTAATAAATACGCGGGGTATGCACCCCCGCTGGTTTGGAGCCCTACTAGTGAAGTGGGCGGTCATCAAGGAGCGGCAAGCTTCAGGTTTACCGTTGACGTACTAGGTAGATTAACAATTGTAGAGCATGCGCTAAGGTACTTTTCACCGCGTAGGTGGGTGACGACTCGTTGGTTTGGTGAGAGCACAAAGCAGATCACTACCGGAAACGCAGTGGCATCGTTCTATATTAAACATACGGGAGATCCTTATGGGTCCTCAGTAGTTGTAGAAGTCTGCTGAAATACGCGATTTTCATCCCAAGCCAGCTTTATAGCTGGCTATTTATCTCTTTTATTTTGGTGCAAATCTGGTGCAGCACCGCAAGGAACTGAAGCGATTCCTCCTCAGTTACGCTCGCTCACAGCTCTCCACTATCACCATGAACTGCTGAACATAGAATTCAGGGAATAGCAAAGGGTGGGATCTACAAGCTATTGGTTTAGCTGGCAGTCAATTCAGCCTTATATATCCCGAACTCATTTTCCAGAACAAACCAATATTCAGCACCCTGCCCGAGATACATGGCGGGCAGATGGCCAAATCTGTCTACCTTCAATGGCTGTGCATGGATTAACTGAAAGTTCGAATCTGCATAGACATCAACGGAAAGATCAGTTCCGGCGGCATAGACGCGTATCCGCCATCCTGGCTGGATGATGGCGCCGTGGCTTAACTCATCCATCGAGGGGAAGGTAAATCGCTTCTGAGAGCCAATAGCCGGAGCTATCTGTAGCGCTTGGTCTTCACCCAGGATAGTATCCACAAACAGTAGCGGCAGCGCTTCAGCAGTCTCCTGAACAATCTCTACAGGTGCAATTAGCATCATACCGCCTTTGGTCCACCCCCCTTGAAGTGGTCCACCCGTATAATTAGGAGACGGAGGACTAAACCATGGGAATCAAACATCATAAGCCGGAAGAAATTATCACGAAGTTACGGCAGATTGAGGTGCTCTGCGGTCAGGGAATGCCCCGTTTGGATGCGATACGCCAGATGCAGACTGAGCAGAC
>NZ_JAVAMR010000104.1:0-2187 GCF_030731025.1 Microbulbifer sp. 2205BS26-8
ACGAATGGCTCAATTATTACAATAATGAACGAACCCACCAAGGCAGGAAGTGCTGTAGCCGTAGGCCAGTACAAACGCTTGAAGATGGCAAAAAGATCTGGATGGAAAAGTTCGTGAACTGAACCTGACCTGACAGAGCACCGTCAGAAAAACCGGTAACTGTCAGATCAAGTCTGAATACTACATCTGAAACTCGCATGGTACAAAGCTTTGAATGGTCGGAGCGGCCGGATTTGAACCGACGACCACCACACCCCCAGAACCAGCCTTACAAAAATGGAGCCTATTGATTTGTAAAGAAAAGAGGCGCCAAAAACGGGCAAATAAACACTATGAGAAAAATGACAGTAAAACTGTATAAATATCCAGTTCCATATTAATCTACTTAAAGCACCTCAATATGGGCTAATTCTTCTTCTGATAGAACAAGCCCATAATTCTCCACTAGCGCCATAAACCACCGAACATAGATGGCCTGTACTAGCTCATAGGGTGGCATCCACTCAGCCGACATCAAAGGCGGCCAGCTGGATGCTTTTTTGGCATTCTAGATAGCATTGCCAAGTGGATTGATATGCTTGTGGGGAAAATTCGATTCTCGGTTTTGAAACGCAAGAATTGAGGGATTTTTAATAACACCACCATCAATATTTATAGCATGTCTGATAGTTTCATTTTTATACCAACTATCACGACCCGACAACACTGTCGATAAATATACAATGAGTGCGGCAGAAATTGAACGAGTCGCACTTTCCCAAAGGTAGCTTGGTGTATGATCTACAGCATAGTAATCTATCGTTTTATATTTAAATATCGGATTTTTGAATGTGGTTGGCTTAGCAAAGAAGAAACCCATTCCCTGATCACAACTAACATCAATAATAAGACTGTAAGGTTTAAGGTGCGAGCTTTCCTCTTTGGTCACAAAGTTGGTAGGATTATCCGTTTCTTGAAAGGTACCATTTACAATGATATCTGCTTCACTAATAAGTCCACCCAACGGCCTTGTAGTTCCATCGTGCTCGATTACCATCATCCGAGCTTCTTCCTCGCTACCCGCTTGAATCTTAACGTAGTGACAATCAAGTACCTCTTCACGAACCTCATGGTCTTGACGCTGAATACAAATAGTAATGTCTCTAAAACCATGGGCCTTAAGGGCGTATATTGCACCACGACTGACCGCACCAAAACCAAAAATGATTGTTTTACGCTGATTACCGTAATGCCCATCTATCCCTTTAAGTTGCAAGGCATGTATGACTGCGCAATAGCCAGCCATTTCGTTATTCTTATAGAATGTGTGGCGACCAATGTGCCCAGTAGGAGACCAAAAATACATATCTTCAAAGGCAATAAGCGTCAGTTTACGATCCAGAGCTGCCTGGGTGATATCCTTTTGTTGTACACAATGCACATAACCCCACAGTGTTCCTCCTTCACGAAGCTCCAATAAATCAGTCAGTACAGGTTTAGCAATGATTACCAGCCCGATATCGGATAATATTTCGCTCCTTGTGGCAATCCCTCCCGTTTGAGCAGCAATTTCTAAATCCGAAATACCGAACGGTGCTCCATAACCCTTCTCAAATATCAGTTGACGGAGAATGCTAGCAGGGATGCGAGAAAAATGCTCGGGATGAATAGGGAAACGTCGTTCATTCTCTTTCCTTGAAGTCCCAATGACTCCGAATTTTAACTTACTCATGTCATTTCTCTTTTAGAAAAACTTTAAAATTACCTATTTTATATCTAAGGTTCACCAATCATATGTATTCCCTAAAAGCTCGACCAAATCAACGAGTTAAAACTTGTTGGCGCAAAATCCGACACGTGGATATATTGCAGCTGCTTTTTATCTCGGCATTTTCGCTGCTTTTAATCACTTTGGGAACCCCTTAAAAGTAATGGGCTAACGCTTTTATCTGGTAGTAGATGACGCTGCTCTTTATGTCTGTTATTGCACGAAAAAATCACTGTACATTCTCTAGCCTTCCACTTCACTCCCCAATCACCACTCGCAGATTCACCGTGCGCTGGATACACTCCATGCGCCAGGCTCCTTTATTGACCTCTTCATGCTCGGTGCCCTCTGCAACAGCGGAGGCCTGCAGGGTTTCCACCTTGCCCGGTGTCTGCCAGGGCGTGCCATCGGCATTGCTACGCACCTGGTTATCGGTGGTA
>NZ_JAVAMR010000105.1:0-2165 GCF_030731025.1 Microbulbifer sp. 2205BS26-8
TCGTCTCTCAGGCGGCTGTCGGCGGTTGCGCCGTACTCTTTGATCGAGCCGTTCGGGGTTTTTACCTTAAACCAGATTTTATTGGCAGTGTTTTTCTGTAATTCGATCAGGTAAAAACTGTCACGCAGGGTGCGGTACGTTGCCCCCGCCTGCCAGTGGGTGCCGGAAACCAATACCAGGGGTTCGCCATCCAGGCACAATGAGTCGACGGTAGTCAAGCGCACTCTATCACTGCTGGGCCGGTTGACCACACAGCGGCGAATATTGCTCAAGCCGCCCACGCGCCAGCCGTGACCGAGAATATCCTCCGGCAGGGCTTCATTCATGCGTTTGTTAAAACGGGCACTGGTATAGCGCAGGGACAGGTTCGGCTGCAGTCCGTTGACGCCGGGCGCCACCTGCACAGGTACCGTGATCTCGGCACTGCCGGAAGCGCTGACATCCGCATTGTACGCCAGGGTTCCAGGGGTGTCTGGAGCCTCGGTGGTTACTGCTGGAGGCTCATCGGTATGTTGCAGACTGTGCACCTTGACCCAGGGGCTCAATACGGATTTGCATGCAAAATCATTACAGGCATCCAGCTTGTAACGGTAACTGCCGGGGGCACTGCCGCCATCAAAATAGCTGGTGCCCGATGTAGTGACTACTGTCCGCCAGCAATTGCCATCGGACTCCACAACACAGCCACTCTCATTTTGTCCCAGGCGCATCCGCTTCAGCTGGTAACTGTTGGCGCCGACATTTGCCCAGGTGATGGTGTAATCCAGGTTGTAAACGTGATTGGGCAGGTTGTCGGAAAACCTGGGCGTGGGGGGCGTGGGCGGATTGAGCTGTTTGATCGGCGACCAGGGGCCACAGCCGGAGCTGTTACAGGCCCTGGCTCTGAATTTATAGACAGCGGCAGTGATATCCCGGCCGGTATTCGCCTTGCTGATAGTGACCGATGTGGTTTTTCCAAGATTGGACCCATCGAGACTGCCCACAAAAGGCACATAGCCATAGCCGCCGCCATCCACACTCCATTGCAGCTGGTAATGGGTGATAGGGTCGGAGGCATCGGGGTTACCCACAGAACTCCATTTTAATGAGAAACTGGGGCCGGGCAGTGTGCCGCCACCGGGCTCCAGCCATCCACTCACTCGCGTGGGGAAGTGTTTTACAGAAAGCGCCGAGGAGGTACGCCAGCCGCTGTACTGATAATAACTTCCGATGTTTGCATAGGCGCGCACCCGGTATCGATATTGGCCACTGGGCATAACGCCGGTGGTCGTGGGCAGTGCTCTTGTGCGGGTGCTCTTACTGACCCTGGGGCAGCTGCTGGTGGATTGCCAGGTACCGTTGACTTCCTGGCACCACTGGTAGCCACTGACTAGAGGCCCTTCACTGGACGCGCCCCAGGTGATGGTAAACTTGCCGTTGGTATCGGTGCTGCCGCTTTCAACCGTGTTGGATTGATAGCCAATACTGGCAGGCGTATTCGGCTTCAGTACCACAGTGATGGCATGTTCATCAATTTTCTCTTGACGGGGGGTGCAAATAGAAGGATCCGGAGGGCCGTCAATAGGTCCGCCGGGGCCGGGGGGATCCTCAATCACTCTCGGCCTGCACCAAGTACGCCAAAGTTCGTAGCGGTAGTTTCCGGTAGCAGAAACGGTTATTGCCTTAGTGCCCCCCCGCCAATCGCTTTGATTGATGGCAATTTGGCGCGTGTACTCTCCGTTTTTAAATTCATGGAGAAGGACCCACTGAGTGTGAAGCGCGCTGATGAGGCCATGGGTAAGAGAAAAGGTACCTGTGTTATTTGTGGTGGGGCCGGTTAAAGATGACGCCTCACCGGCCTTGGCCTGAAACCCCAAAAACAGCACCAGGCAAAACACCCAAAGAGTACGCAAGCGCATTTTTATTGTTCCAAAAGATATTTATGCCGCCATCCTAAATGAATCCCATCAAAAAAATCAATTACACGCTAATACAAATATTGGGTGGCTTTCTACGGATAACCTGCGATACGTGCATACCCAGTCCTCATTTAACAAAAACTGAGCCTGTCACCGGCTGTTGTATTTTTCTGCGCTTCTTCACCCTGCCCGATTTTTGTCGGTATCACCAAGTTCGTACAGTCGGCCTGCTAAAAAGCCGCCTCGGACCTTTGCGAAGCTCTGGCA
>NZ_JAVAMR010000106.1:0-2117 GCF_030731025.1 Microbulbifer sp. 2205BS26-8
CTTGGCTGACACAGAGTTTTGAACACCCTCCCTTTGGCTATGCAGTATAGCAAGATACCGGTTTCATGTATACAGGCTGAGTATAGAGCATAGGAAAAGTAACAGAAAGGAACGCTCATCTAACAATTTGCAAATGACAATTAAATCCGAGAAGAGAAGAAGACCCTATAATAATCGGTCGGGAAGCAGTCAAAAACAAATCCTGGGAAAGCATATTTCAAGGCTATATTGACCACAAAAAAATTGCCTGATATCTGTATTCCATATGCAGAGGCTATCTAGTAAAAGAGGATCACCCTGTATAATTTTTTCCACCGCCATTATTGAGCTGTCTGATTCTGATGCTATCGTTAAACCTGGTAAGAATGGGGTGGTAGACTGAGAGCCAAACAATGCAAGTATGTTATAAACTTCTGTAGCAGTTGGGCCATAGCTAAGCATACTATAATCAAATCCAGCAAGCCCTCTCTTGGTGAATACTAAACTATTAATGAATAGCTCTCGCTCTATTTCCGACAGAGCATTCAAAGGGCTATTTTCTATCGGAGTAATTGCCAAATAATTTTCCAATTCTTCTTGGTTTTTTATTGGTGCTGACAAAATATCCCTTTCTCTTTTTTTTATCCAAAATTCTTCAGTATTTTTTAACAAGGCATCCAGGGAAAGCGCCTGCTGAGACAGAAGAAAAGATACTATTGCAATTGCAGAAATAGTTAACGTGTATGCCTTCATATTTTGAATCTACTTCATTTAAAGAATATTCATTGCCTTTAGGTTTTTGATATTGGTTTTCTGAAACGGTTTAAGCCAATATTTGCCAGAGCACTATCCAGTGCTATAGGTTCCCCCTCTCGTGGCCAGCCGACAAATGATTGAACGAAATCACCATCTAAAAAGAAATAAAA
Source organism: Microbulbifer sp. 2205BS26-8 (assembly GCF_030731025.1). NCBI lineage: Bacteria > Pseudomonadati > Pseudomonadota > Gammaproteobacteria > Cellvibrionales > Microbulbiferaceae > Microbulbifer > Microbulbifer sp. 2205BS26-8. Next base: position 906 of record NZ_JAVAMR010000106.1, read on the forward strand.
TGCTGGGGTTCCTATATTACTGCGCAACACTGGCGATGGTGGTTTAACATTCATTAAACCTGCGGGTAGTTTCGGATATCTTAGTGACCAGCGCTCGAAATGCTCAGTATACAATTGTCCTCTAGGTTCGGTGAGCCAATAAGAGTATTCAGAAAAGATTATTTTCAATTCTTCATCGCTACTAATATATTTGGCAGCTGAATTACAAAAGCTGCACAAAGGCGTTGACACAACCAAAATAAACGGACCATGTTTCGGAATACTAAAAGCACGCTCTTTAAGAGACTCCTTACTGATATCCCAAATTGTAAGCTGATCAGATGCCAACTTCGTAACCCTGTGAACCTTAGGGACCATTTGTAAGAAATCAAATTTTTGCTCTTCGACCATTTTTCTAGCTAACTCAAATTGCCGAGTGGCAATATAGGCTTCTTGTAAGGCAACTAAATGACGTTTTTTATCAAGTTTTTTTGCTTTAAGTGACTTAATGCTTGACTCATGTCATTGACATATTCGATCTCTGGATCGTAAGCGACGGCGCGATTTATAGCTTGAAACAAATATTCCAAGTCAATCGCGCTAAGATTTTTCAGATTTTCATTGCTCAAAAATGGTTTGAGATTATTTGAATAAAAGTAATTGGATGATTTCTTTTTGTTTAAGGCCCCCCTTGTACTTTCATAGACTTCGTCTATCTGATTGTAAATGTTTTTTATTGATGTATCGACATTCGCCCAATTCTCAATGGATATACAAAAAAATAATAATGATGCGACAAACGCAATAAATTTCCTTTTCATTTAAATTTCTCGCCGAATATCCCTGCCGAGCCAGTTAGAAGAAGCTGAATCAGCCCTGATTTTAGATTGTGGGAATATCAAAATATTATATTTGCTTTAGAATAGATTCGCTGCCGCCTTAAATCCTCGCCCAGTAATGCAAAGATTTACGATAACATTTTCCCAAATACTAAAAACAGACTGTAGGAAAGCAGCTCTTTAATGGAGTGAAAAGACAAGAAAACTGTTGGATAGGATCATTCCATCTACATTGATGATCTAGCAGGCTGCTGAAAAAGTCCCTTTAACGAAATTTTTACCTTAACTCTTATAAAACCAGAAAATTCAGAGCCTACAAAACAAGTGTTTTTTTGATTCTAAAACTTCAAGATGATGATGCTTTAATTCAAAATCCGAGTTTTTCAGCAGCCTG
>NZ_JAVAMR010000107.1:0-1945 GCF_030731025.1 Microbulbifer sp. 2205BS26-8
CGCCTTCGTCACCACGGATAACCAGGTGCGCAACAATGCCGCCGGCACACCCTGGCAAACGCCGGGCAAGGTGGAAACCCTGCAGGCTTCCGCTGTTGCAGAGGGCACCGAGCACGAAGAGGTCAATAAAGGCGCATGGCGTATGGAGTGCATCCAGCGCACGGTGAATCTGCGGGTGGTGATTGGGGCGTGACGATTGCAAGATTGGCGGCTATTCATTGAGTTTGTTTGGGGTTGATCTCACAAATCCTGTGCAGACGAATTTACACTCTCGACGATGCGGATCCGCAACTAGAAGCCAGCACTGAACCGCTTGATAATTGAATTCGGCGACCACCTCACCGATTATCAATAAGCAACTGGCAGGGGCGGTTACACAGAATTATTTACACTCTCGTCTCCACCAATTCAGAACAATAGGATCTTCGGGACTCCCCAATGTACTGATGTCGCTAACTTTAATTTTACGCTCAGTTCGTGTTTCCACTGTCCAGCCTTTCAGCCTTAACTCTGAACTCGCCACTTCTTTCCGGTACAAGCCTTCTGCAACAGAAATCTGACCGCTGCTTTCAGATGGCATATACACATGACCGCGATCGGCCACTATAAACTGCTGTTTGTTAACACCCTCCATCCTTTGTTCGAGCCTGCGTTGAAAATTGAGTAGCTCGTTGGTGCAGTGCAAACAAGTATTAAAACGAGTAAACACTTGCACACTGGCTAGGCGCAACCTGACATGTTGGGAAAAATTTTGATTCAGGTAAATAAAAAACCGATTGATTAGTCGCTTTTCTGTGTGGTCACCATGGCCGGAGTAAGTTTCGGTTCCCTGCCATTCACTTCTGCTAAACCCTGCTTGATACTGGTATAAGAAAATTACCTTAAGCTGAGCATTCTGACTTCCGTGAGCGTTAGAATGCTTAGTGTCGGCATACTTGCGAAATTTGTCTTGTATCCGCATTATATTTATCTCATTGTTTAGGGCACCTATAAAAATTACTTTTTTGGTGTCTTTTAGATTTTAACATTGTGTAGCCTGGAATAGGAACTTGATTTAAATCTTCACCTTAAGTGTTGTAGGCTAATGGTTAATTCGCACAAAGAGGGGGGCTTTAACCTCTCCTTTCTGCTTGGCTTCCTCATGGGATTCATTGATTTCAAAATCTTCATCGGCTTCGCTGTTCCATTGCTGACTATCATAAGTAACGGCTCTAGAGACCTTTTCAATCAACATAAAATCTTCTTCAAGAGCAGAAGTCAAGCGATTTATAGCATTTTCCTTAGAGTCATCGGGGACAATTGATCGACCAAAATAGAACGCACCGCCATCTTGGGGTAACGGGCTTTGCGGTAGAACTTTCACTTTAGTGTCAATTACCTAGAAAGTAGACATAGACTATCCCTCACTCGTTTTTACGGAGTCATACATTTAATTTGTTAGTATCTCATTGCATTCCCATAAAAATCAATAATATACGCATTCAAATCTTATATCCAATAGGTCAAATTATTTCCACTATTTGTTCAGCGAAAAAGGGAAGTGATATTTGTAATATTTGAAAGGTGAGAGGGGGGTGTGTAGGTATTTTTAGCTGGAATTGGTTTAGCAATTGGTTCATAATTCAATGTAAGATACAGTAAGTTTACAGCAAGTTAATAAAAATAGTTTTATTATCAATGGATTGAGCAGTGAGTCTACAAACAAATCTAAAAGGGCGCTTACGTAACACCTCTTTGCCTAAGAGCCGTGGCTTGATGCCAGTCTTTGAAGCAGTAGTTAACTCTATCCACTCTCTTGAAGAAAAGATTGATGGTGATAATGGCAATATTGTTTTACATATTAATCGCAGTGTACAAGGTAATTTGGACTTCGATACAACTATATTGCCACCTATTATAGGCTTTACTATTACAGATGATGGTTGTGGCTTTAATGAAGCAAATT
>NZ_JAVAMR010000108.1:0-1883 GCF_030731025.1 Microbulbifer sp. 2205BS26-8
CTAGGTAGTAAGTCCTTTGAAACGCTTGACTCAGATCACAAAATTGAAAAAGGCTGTCGAGGTATAGGCCGTTTAATGTGGTTGAAGGTGTTTGATTTGGTTGAGGTTGAAAGCTATTTTTATGATACAAATGGTGACAGAAAAAAACGTGAATTTCGATTTGATGACAAACGCGGTGTTCACGATAATAGAGTAACGGATACATCTGAAAATCAAACTGGCTCTACGATAAAGTTAGTTGGTTTCGATGGGGGATTTCAGGAAAAAGTTCCAAAAGAAAGTTTATCGATAGCCAATCAGCTTTTAGAGCACTTGCTCTGGTATTATGTGCGTGGCGAAAGTGTTCCAAAAATACAGGTAATAGATTTTGGCGAGCGCATTGATCTGCATGAACTTTATGATCGGAGAATGTATGAAAGTGCTTATCATGAGAAAATTACGATTAAAGAACATGATTTTGAATTAACTCATATAAAGTTCCGTGCATTAGTCAATAAGAGGCACTTGATTGCATTATGTGCTGCCAATCGACTGGTTAAAGAAGAGGTTATACAAGGTAAGATTCCTGGTCTTTATGGGAAAATTTCAGATAATTCTTCTGAGATCACCTACACATGTTATGTGTCTTCTGAATTTCTTGATAATCATGTGCGTAGCGAGCGAACTTCTTTTGATATTAATGAAGATGTCGAGGATATGTTTGATGAGGTAACTTTTAGAGATATTCGTTGTGCGGTTCTTGATCGAGCTAAGAAATATTTAGAGGATGTATTGAAGAAGAATATTTCCGAAGGCCGAAAGCGAGTAGATGATTTTATTATTAATAACGCTCCTCGTTATCGCCCCATTACTAAATATATAGCAGAAGAATTCCTTATAGTTGATCCCGCTAAAACGAACAAAGAATTAGAGTTGCATCTTCATACGCAATGGTATGAAGTTGAGCATCAATTGGTAAAGGAAGGTCATGATATTCTACATCCAAAGAATAAAGAACATGTGGAGGAGTATAAAACTCGCTTGAATAGCTATTTGCAAAAAGCAGAAGATCTGAAGAAATCTGATCTGGCAAACTATGTGTCTCATCGAAAGGTAATTATTGATCTACTACAAAAATCCATCGAAAAGCTGGATAATGGAAAATATGCCCGTGAAGATATGATTCATGAACTTATTATGCCAATGCGTAAAGATTCGGATGAGCTATTTTTTGATTCCTGTAATCTATGGTTAATTGACGAACGTCTGGCATTCCATAATTATATGGCGTCTGATAAACCTATTAATGCCATGCCCATAACCAGTAATAGTAGCAATAAAAGACCTGACTTGCTGAATCTGAGGGTTTTTGATAACCCCTTGCTGATTAACAACCGAAATAGGTTTCCTCTCGCTTCAATCACTGTTATTGAGATTAAGCGTCCCATGCGTAACGATATGAGAGAAGGAGAGGATAAAGATCCGATAGATCAAGTCTTGGGTTATTTAGAAAGAATTCGAGAGGGTGAAGTAACTACTAAGTTTGGTCGTCCTATCCCCGAGAGTAAAGATATTCCTGGCTATTGCTATGTACTTTGTGATCTTACGGAGTCGATGAAACGTCGGAGCAGGCGAGCAAACCTTACAATCACTGCTGATGGAATGGGGTACTTTGGTTATAATGAGCCTTATAAGGCATATATTGAAGTTATTAGCTTTGATCAACTGGTAAAATCTGCAGGGGAGCGTAACAGAGCATTTTTTGATAGGCTAGGGTTGCCTGCAGCAGTGTCAAATTTTGTAACATAGAGGCTATAAATTAAGTTGTGTAACTCGTTATGTTTTCGCAACCTGTATAAAGAATTTTCATATTTTTTATTGATGAGATTGTTAAGTTAAAATTC